>JBBREG010000206.1:0-7110 GCA_038203125.1 Chitinophagales bacterium | reverse complement strand
TCGATGCCATCATATAAGTAACAGGCATTCTCAAACCGGGACAATAACGCGACTATGTGTTCCTTTTTCATATTAAACCATATTCCAACGGATCGTAAATAAATGCTTTCGTGCTACTTTTTGCTCAAGCCTTGATTCAATGCCGGATATCAACTTTTCCTTTTCTTCGTCGATTTCATCCTGGGCCAGAAAAAGTTTTTTCCTTTTTTCGCTTCGTTCTTTTTCCAGATCCTTGATCACACGTTGTGCGGCTACCTTTTGGGTCAAATCAGTAAGTCGTCTTGCTTCAGCTTTTTTGAGCTTGATTTCATCCTCCAGATCTTTCAGTTCGCGCTCCAGGCTGACCTTCATATCATCTGCCCATAGCTCAAGTTTATCAATGGCATGATCAAAATACTTGCGATCACGCTCTGCACTCTCAGCAAATACCCTTGTTTGGTCAGAATGCACAAGATCTTCCAAGGCAGAATAAATTTCGGGAGCCGGATCAACAGCCTCGAGAACCTTTCCACTCAAAGTAAAGAAATATCGGGCAATGTCTGCTTCGATCAGATCTCCGGTATCTGTCATCATGGCGATCAACAGATGATCTTCGGTTTCAAAAGATGTAATCGTCAGTAATTCTACATTCATCCAGCCGCTCATCCCCAGATACGACTCCAGACTTGTGATTTGGTGAGGTGTGCCAGAGTAATCAAATAACAAATGACTCGGAGGAATCTCTAATGAATTGCATTCAGAAAGTAAGCGTCCGGCAAGAGGGTGCCCTGACCGGTATATATTGCTATTTCCGGGGAGATCGATATCTGACTTACGCTGGCCTTCATTTGGTCTCAGTATGACATAGGGACCAGGATGTATATTCTCCTCAGGAAATGGATTTGTATTTAATGTAAATGAGTAATCATCCTGACCAAACACAGCGTAATCCTGCAGAAAGTACTTTGTAACCTCCCACAATTTTTGTTCATATTGGTTGAGGTACCCTTTGGTGTCTTCATAGCTCACTTTCAATTTTTGGATGACCTCCTGATCTACATTGGCGAGGAGTTGATTGCGGGTCTCTTTCATGACTTCTTTCTTTTCTTCTCTGAGCTCTTCATCCAATTCATCAAATCGGGCTTTGATCTCTTCATCCGTGCGGCATTCGTATAAGATCCTGGCAATGCGTTTTTCAAAATCAACACCACTTCCTATTGCACCAAGTACTTCGTCGCTGGCACCGAATACACCATTAAAGAGTTCAAACTTTTCAGAAAGCAATTGATACACTCGTTGATCCGCAGCATTGGCGATGTTGAGGAAATTGATGACGACTACATCGTGTTTTTGGCCATAGCGATGGCATCTTCCGATGCGCTGTTCGATGCGTTGAGGATTCCATGGGAGATCATAATTGACGACCAAGGAGCAAAATTGAAGATTGATACCTTCAGCGGCAGCCTCAGTAGCGATCATGATTTTGGCTGATTCTTTAAAATATTCTACAATGGCGGCGCGACGATCTGCTGAAGGCGATCCACTGATACGGTCTGTACCGGTATGTCTTTGGATCCAGGCTTTATAGATCGCATTTGATTTGGCATCGGTGTTTGAACCATTAAATAGAACAACGTGATCTATATAGGGACTGCCTGGTTCAGAAAGAAGATTAAATAAAAATTCTTGTGTGCGTCTCGATTCCGTAAACACAAGTGCTTTTTGTTTTGCGCCAAGGTTTTGCAGCTCGGCAAAGCCTTTTTCAAGGGCGGTGAGTAGCTTGTCAGCCTTTGTATTTCTTTTTATTCGATGGGCCAGTTCCTGCCATTCTGTGAGATCTTTTATTTCTCTTACGATGGCTTCCTTTTCATCCTGTGATAATATAAATTCAACAGCATTTGGAGCATCCATATTTTCGTCCTGGGTTTCTAACCATTCATCAGTCAAATCATCGAAGTCATCATAGTCTTCTGCTACTCCACTCTCCAAATCCTGATCAGATATTTTTCCTTTCAATCTATTGATGAGTGATGTAATGGTGCCATAGATGGCATAGCTTGATGAGGCCAAAAGTTTTCGCATGACTAACGTCATCAACTGTCGTTGTCCGGTGGGTAGCGCATGCAAAAAAGGACGTTGCAAGTATTCACTTATACCATCATAAAGTTCTTGTTCTTCCGCTGTTGGGAAAAACTCTTCCACCATCGCTTTGCGTCCGGTAAATTGGATAAAGCTTATTACCTGACGACGCAGTGTGCGTTTGCATACAGGTTGTAATCTTTCCCTAAGTCGCTCATAGATTTGATCATCTTGTAAGCGTAAAAACTGGCTCTTAAAACTCTTGAGATCTCCGAAGGCGTATTCGTCAATGATACTGACGAGGCCATATAATTCTATGAGCGAATTTTGGAGTGGTGTTGCAGTGAGGAGGACTTTTTTTCTGGAAGCAAGTGATGATTTGATAGAGTTACCTATTACATTGGATGATTTGTAGACATTTCGAAGTTTATGTGCTTCATCTATGATGACGAGGTTCCATGGTGTTCGCCTTAAATAGGCCTCCTTGGTACGGGCAAATTGATAGGAACAGATAATGATATGCTCTTGGTTGTCGAAAGGATTAAAATTTTCTTTATTGACTTCACTATTGAATGACTTTGACTCCAGGATAAAAGAGGGAAGAAAAAATTTATCCGCAAGTTCTTGGCTCCATTGCTTTCGGAGATTTGATGGGGCGATGATTAAGAGTCGTCGTTTTCTTTCGGCCCACTGTTGGGAGAGGATGATACCGGCTTCTATCGTTTTTCCGAGTCCTACTTCATCGGCCAGGATGGCGCCTTGCGATAAGGGTGAGTTGAATGCAAAAAGGGCAGCTTCTACCTGATGAGGGTTCAAATCTACCTGGGCGTCCTGTAAGGAGGCGGTGAGTTTGGCTGGATCATTAGAGGAATGACGGAGGGTCAGCTCGGTGGCGAGATATTTGGCGTGGTGTGGGGTGATCTGCATAAATGTAATCGGTAAATAACAAGGTAGGTATTTCGGTAAATAACAATTTCACATCTCGGAGGTAAGAAAGTATCTATGCTTTGATTCCGGGCAAGAAGTTAGCGGATCAACTACTTACCTGGTGAGTGAATACAGTACATCCAATAACTTATAATTAGATTTTACGATCTTCATGAGGCCTACTGATCTGGCGCCAAACTGACGACGGATCTCGGTGATCGGCTCGATCATACTGCCGCAAAAATCAAATGTGTTAACACCACGTTCCTCAAACGCAATGCGGATAGCTTCGCGACATAAAAAGAGGCTGGCATCCTGTTCCCGACCTGCATCCGTATCGCCAGATAAATAATAATACGCTTTATCATTATCCCAAACCAGCGATGATACAGCGACTAATCTACCATCTGATGTATACGCACCAAACCTCAGGCCGGCTCCGTGTTTTATGATAGCCTGATCTAAGGCAAGAAAGGATTCAAAAGAAAAGGGGGATTTTATCTTTTGCCTTACATATGTTTTCGACCAGACATCATAAAATGTTTTCGGATCGATATCTCTTCGAATTTCCAATACCTCTGATGCTTTCCGTAGTTTCTTTTTAAAGCTGCTGTTAATATGTTCATCCATTTCCTTTTCTTCCTTTTTATCCAGGATAAAGGTGTATCGCATCTCCTGCCTGAAACCTCTCCAGTGAAATGGCAGCCAGTTATCAAAACTATTCTCATCGAACACCATCGAGAAAAATCCAAACGTTGGAAGGTCTTCAAGTAACAACCAGATCGTTTGTTTTTCACGCGTGAGCCATTTATGCGGTGTGATATCGACTGGGCGCTCCATCCAGATGCCTGAATGATGTGTCAATGTTGGAAGACCGATGGTCTTAATGCCCCATCGTCTCCCTGTGACAAACGGCATGGCACCCACTACCCTGTCATTTCGAATCGCAAGTGCAACTTCCCAAGGGCCTGCGGCGTCGAGCCACCATGATTGCATAAACAGTTTTGTGATTTTTCCCTGATCACAAAGGTCATGGTATATTTTTTTTCGTTCTGCTGCATTCATCTCCCGCTCCATTTGCGATACAGATGAAACCAGGCCGGATAATAATTATATAATTTTTGAGGCTGTCCGTGTGTTGCTTCTTTCCATCGGTTGACACCTACGAGTGCCGCATCTTTTGGCTCCGGATTATATCCATTAAGATCCATAAAATCGATCCCATGGGTACGGAGATACGCACCATCCTGGTACAACAAATAATAGTGTGCACGTCCTACCAGCGATGTATCCGTATCATCATCCTGGTGTGCCGATGCATTGACAAATAACAGGCTGCGCTTTTCTTCCTCATCGATCAGCCACACATGACCCGCCAGCATGGTATCCTTTGCATAAACTGCAGAACAAACGATCCAGGGTCTGGATTGAAAATCTGTCGGATAATGTCCGCGTAATTTTTTGGATTTAGCTGTTTTTGAAAAAAGCTCAAGGATATCCGGCAAAAACTCTACACCTCGCCGAATCGTAAGCTTCTCTTCCCTGACTTTATTAATCTTGGTACGCGTGGATTTGGACCATGTATTTAAAAAATCACATTCACGTACATCTGCTATCATTGTTGGAAAAGGAACACAAATCATGCCGGGAATCTTTTTTCGAACCGGAGAAAACAGGAACGTTTCTCTCCAGCGGAACCGTGGCCCCCGATGATAGTATGTATAACACATCCATTTTTTTTTCTCCCGGATCATGCCATGACTTCCTTATATAGCGATATCCATTGTGTAGTGACCAGGTCCCGGTTGAATCTTTCGAAAATTAGTTTTGAGATCCGTTCCGGATTATATTGCTGGTACTGATGATACATTGTATACATCGCTTGCTGTAATCCTTCAATACTTTCCGTCTCCGTCATGATCCCCTGTTCGTCCGACTGCAGAATATATTCAGCACCCGCAGTTCGTGTAGCGACGATGGGAAGACCACATGCCTGTGCTTCAACCATAGCAGTTCCAAAGGTTTCGAAGCGACTGGAAGAAACATATACATGGCTGTGTTGAAAAATATCTGCAATCTCCTGTTGCGTCAGGAGGCCTTTCCAAAAAATGACATGCTCTACTTTATATTTTTCAGCAATTTTTATCAGGTCCGGCCGCTCAATAATATCATCAATGAGGATCAATTGCATTTCCACCTCGGGCATTTGTTGCACCATTTTTCCAAATGCTTCTAGCAACAAATCATAGCCTTTTACAAATGCAGGTTCGCCAACGGACACCCACGTGAAGGATTTATATTTTTCTCTTTTACCAAATTGAAAAACATTCGAATTATAAAAATTGGGAATGACTTCAATATTACCGGTAACGTAACTCAATAATTGTTCTCTGAGCATGGGACTTACAGCCGACATCCGGTCAGCATATGTGATGCCCTTTTTAATGGCGAATCTGTATGCCGCCGGAATTCGATCATGCAGGAAATCAGAAAGATGCTCTGTATAGACATACGGAATGCCTGTTTTAATTTTTATCACCTCTGCCACCATGGCAGCCTGGTAACTTTGCGCATGAATGAGATCCGGTTCGCCATATTCCAGGATATAATTGGCCAGCAAGGATGCATATTTATCAACCCATTGGTGGATGATGTATTTGTGCACCTTGGGTGGAAACCATTGTCTCACTCGATACGTAGGTACGCCATCTTCTGTTTCATAGGTTGTGTGCATCTTCACCGGGTCGGTCATCGAAAGGTGGGCAAAGAAGATACGGGCATCAACATTTTGTTCACGAAGTGCCAACGCCAATGCATGAAAATTGCGTCCGGCGATACTTTCGCTGCCGGCATCAAAATACCACGATGGAATGACCAGAACGTACACGGATGATCAGTTTAATGCACAAGCATGATTCTACAAAGGTAAGTCCGAAAAAGAAAGAATGAGATGGAAGGTTCTTGTTATTTGTTGACAGGCAGAATGTGGGGGAGGCGGTGGCGAAGTTTCCTATAAACACCCATTAGCGATTCAGTACCTGGAAATCCAAAAAGTCGATATAGCAATTTATACCCCGGAACCCCTTTCAGATCAGGAAGAAATCCTGTCCCGGTTATGTATTTCTGATGAAGTTGAACAGCCTGCCCGGGGTCAGAAATAAAAAGCGCCCTTAAATTTTTAAATACAAAACTTTGGAAAGCATACAACCTCCCTGGAGTGTGCATGTTTTTTTCTCCCAAATATCTCCATATTGCTTCCCGTAACCGGATACCTGCAATAGGTTTATTTGCTGTTGTTTTGGTAATAGAGCCATATGTTCTTTCTCTTACCAGTGTATGGACCGATGGACAATATGTTACCCTTCCACCGTTGGTCAAAATGCGGAAGATCAATTCGTACTCCTGGTTACTGTAATAATCGACATTCCAACCTTTAACGCTCTTAACAGCCTCCGCACGCCAGAGCATGGAGGATGTAGAACCAATATTGCTGGCTAAAAGTCCTTCCCAAATATCCGACATGCTCCAGGAGCCTGGCATCTTCTCTCCATTGATAAATTGATATAAAATAGGTGAAACGGCAATATCACCATCAGAATGTAATTGGGATTGTAATTTTTCAGGCATCAATATATCATCGACATCCAAAAATTGCAGCCAATCTCCGGATGCTGAGTCAATGCCTGCATTACGTGCGAATGCAGATCCCCGGTTAGCTTCGTGAAGCCATCTTATCCTGCTATCCTGAAATATTTTTTTATCCGGATCAATCTGTATCATATCCGGGGCATTGCACACCAAAATAATTTCCAGGTCATGAAACGTTTGTTCCCGAACTGACTCCACAGCTTCTTCAAGAAAATTGAGTTCATTGACAAATGGAATAATGACACTAATCACAGGTCTATTGAGTTATGTGGAAAATATTCCGTTTATAGATGCAGATCTGTAAAATACGATTGTCCTTATATTATTTCGCCCACCCGGTATAAGGTGAGCAGATAATAAAATTGATCATCCGTGGCTTCTTTTAGGAATGATTGCAGATACTGTTCGTTTATTTCACTTTTCAACCCGGAGGAATTGCCGTTATAAATGAACCGTTGACGATTCGCTACCGAAATC
>JBBREG010000205.1:0-7112 GCA_038203125.1 Chitinophagales bacterium | reverse complement strand
CCTGTTTTATTCCACTGTTGCTGTGCAAATCGGATTTCCCTTTCACACACAGGTTTCAGCTTCTAAAGGGGCCATTGAAGGATTAACCAAAGCCCTCGCTGCAGAACTCGCACCCAAAATTCGTGTGAATTGTATTGCACTTTCATTGACAGACACGCCGCTCGCCGCTTCGCTGATCAATACTGAAATAAAAAGAGAAACGAATGCGCAACGTCATCCTCTCAAGAAAATTGGTACCCCTGCTGATGCCGCCCACCTGACTGAATTTTTAATTTCCGAAAAAGCAGGATGGATCACCGGACAGATCTTTCACCTTGACGGAGGGATGTCCACCATTAAGATTTGATTCACGATGTAATTGGTTTTTCCTCATCTTTATCACGATGGAAAAGACCCTTACCTCCCGTACTACCCATATCTAGACCCCCGACGTTCGCTTGAGGGTTTTTATCAGTTCCACCCTTGAGTAACTTGCCTCTGAACGCCTGGCTACCAAAAAAGCAATCACCATTCTCCATCTCACACCGGTCATGTCGAGCTTGGCGCCAGACCTTACGCAAGCGAGATGTCTACTGCTCATACCTCGCCCAAAGCCAGATTTTTATCGGGATCTATGGTGAAAAATATGGATGGATTATTCCTGAACTCAAAATCTCCGGGCTGGAGGATGAATTTCAACTTTCTACACATCACCCTAGACTCATGTATCGCAAGCGTCCCGCACCCAATCGCGCAGAACGTCTGAAGACCATGATCGATGTAATCCTCAATTCCGGGGTCTCCTGTAAATTTTTCTCCGATACAGATGACCTCAGCAGCATCATCGAAAATGATCTTGCACTCCTCCTCACGGAACGATTCCAACAATGCGAGCACGTTAATAAAATCATCGGAGAGCATTCCATCATTCCAATTCCTGCAGCATCCATTATCTGGCGTGATGCAGAAATAATGGACCTTTTCCACGTCTTGCGATGTATCTCAACAAACCTTCTATACCTTTTGATTCTGTCCCTGATCCAACTTTAGAATTTTTGGAAAAGATGGAATCCCTGATCGCAAAAAACCTGATCTATACACGTGAGTATCACGGTGAAAAAAGATTTATGCTATAAATACCATTCAGGAGTATGCACTTGAGCAGCTCCATAAAATGTAAGGGAACACGAAGGTGGAAAAAAGCATTTTAGTTTTTTTCTCCTTCTCGCTGAAAGCACATGGGAAAAACTATTCGGAAGATACACATCCGGAGGTTATGAATTGCTGGATGATGGGATTGATAATTTGCGGTCTGCACTTGATTGGGGGTTGAAACATGATCCCGTTTCAGGTTTGCGCCTGGCCTTAGCTCTGGGCGAATATTGGGATACCCGAGGTATGCCCGATGAACAAAACAAATGGACAAATGCATTGATGCAGGCAACCGAATCTGATGCAACTGATGAAAGTCATATACTGCGTGCTTTGGCTAAAATTGAAATGGGACGTGCCGCCTTCCGTGAAAATGATCATGCACTCAGCACACTTCTCGCCGAAGAAGTGACAAAGATGTGAGTGCGGCTGAGAAATTATGTGAACGAAAAGGTACTGCTATTGTGCCCATGTTCAGACAAATAGTGGGCATGATACAGCAAGCAGCTCAATCCATGGTTGGACCTGATGATTACCAACGACTCATCGAGAAAGGAGCCCATTTGCATGTGAATGGGGCTATGGATGTGGCAGAAGGGGTATAACTTTCATACAGATCCTCTCCTTCTTAGAATTTCTAACCTTAGAAGGAATAGGTTTTAAAATTCATATTTTATTAATAAACTTTTTAACATGGGAACTGTTGGTAGACAGTGAGTAGTGATAGTCTGTGTATCCTGTGCTAAAATTACTTCGACAAGGCGCAAAAACCAAAAGTCCTAGATGAAGCATCAGAAGAAAGAACTATTTCTCAAAGTGCCTACGGGCATCAGTGGCCTGGATGAGATTACAGATGGCGGCTTTCCCAAGGGTCGTCCAATCCTAATATGTGGAACTGCGGGCTGCGGGAAAACACTTTTTGCCACGCAGTTTATAATTAAAGGAATAACCGATTTTAATGAACCTGGCGTCATCATGACGTTTGAAGAATCCGGCATGGACTTGATCCTGAATGCAAGATCCATCGGGTTTGATCTGGCTCAACTGCAGGAGGAGAAAAAGCTAAAGATTGACCATGTCCGGATCGAACGTTCTGAGATTGAAGAAACTGGAGAATACGATCTGGAAGCATTATTTATCCGGCTTAATTATGCAATAGATTCCGTGGGGGCTAAACGTGTTGTACTTGATACGATCGAATCGCTGTTTGCAGGCATGAGTGATCCGGGACTGCTTCGAGCTGAAATCCGACGTTTATTTCAATGGCTTAAGAAAAAAGGCGTCACAACCATTATCACTGCTGAGCGAGGTGAAGGCACACTTACCAGACATGGGCTCGAAGAATATGTATCGGATTGTGTCATCCTCCTGGATGCCCGTGTTATCGATCAAATAGCTACACGCCGGCTTCGGATCGTGAAATACCGTGGCTCCAGCCATGGTACGAATGAGTATCCGTTCCTTATAGAAAATGAAGGCGTTTTTGTCATTCCAGTTACGTCTCTCAAATTGGAACATAAATCCTCCCGCGAAGTGGTATCCACTGGTCATCCGCAACTGGATAAAATATTTTCCAAAGGAGGCGTCTTCAGAGGTAGCAGTATTTTAATCACGGGTACTGCCGGAACTGCTAAAACAATTCTGGCAGCTTATTTTGCCTATAGCAGTTGTCTGAGGAATGAAAGGGTTTTATACTTTTCTTTCGAAGAATCTCCTGATCAGTTCCTACGCAATATGGCTTCGGTGGGACTTCATCTCAAGCCATTTGTTAACTCGAAGCTTCTATACATTTATGCATCCCGTCCTTCGCTGCAGGGACTCGAGATGCATCTCCTCACATTCCATAAACTGATGGTGGCATTTGAGCCGAAAACATTCATCATCGACCCCATAAGTAGTCTGGTCACTGTCGGCAGCAATAGCGAAGTACGTGCTATGTTGGTTCGCCTCATGGATACTCTGAAAACAAAGCAGATCAGTGCGATGTTTACTTCTCTCATGCATCAACGGTCCAGTCTTTATGATGATGTCACAGTTGATGCTGTATCTTCTTTATGCGATACCTGGATCAATATCAGCAATGAAATCCAAAACAATGAACGCAGCAGGAATCTACTGATTGTTAAATCGAGAGGAATGGGGCACCTGAATAATGCACAGGAATTTATCATTACAAATAAGGGTATAAAATTTCAAAACACAAACCAGAAATAACCTGCTATAATTATATGATTAACCAAATCCCGTATGAACTATGAAGGAAGCTGAAAAATGGGAATTACGACTTTATATCGCCGGTCAGACACCCAGGTCAGTGCTTGCATTAAAAAACATTACCAAATACTGTAAGGAGCATCTGTCAGGACAATACTCAATTGAGGTTATTGACCTGCTAAAGAATCCACAACTGGCTGAAGGTGATCAGATTTTCGCGATCCCTACACTGGTCCGCAAATTTCCAGAACCCTTGCGAAAAATTATTGGCGACTTATCAAATGAAGAGCGTGTTCTCGTGGGACTCAATATTAGGGTCCTGCCTGATAGAACTGCAACATGAAATGAAAAAAGGAGCAGCAACAAAGCTAATAGCGCAGGATAAGCTCTGCCTGCAATTGTACGTCTCCGGCATGTCTGCTAAGTCTATGGAAGCCATTGAAAATATAAAACGTCTATGTGATGAGCATGTGCAGGAGGCTTTTGAGCTGGAGATCATTGATATCTATAAACACCCGGCTTCAGCTGCCGAACAGCACATTGTATTTAGTCCATCATTGATTAAACAATTTCCCTTGCCTAAAAAAACATTGATTGGGACATTATCGGATACAGAAAAAGTTATTAAAGCGCTGGGCATCAACTTTAAAAAATAGCCATGTCCGGGGAACCATCAAACATTAAAAAACTTCAGCAAAAGATCCGGGACCTTGAAACGCGGCTGGAAGAATCCGAACAGCTCATCGAGGCAATAAAAGCAGGAGAAGTGGATGCCTTCGCGATCCAAAATAGAGATCATGAATCCCAGATTTATACACTTGAAAGTGGCGACTATGCGTATCGAATCTTAATTGAGGAATTTGGTGAAGGTGCCATAAATGTTACAGAAGAAGGGTTAATCGTTTATATCAACCCATATTTCTTTGAACTTCTTGAACTGACATATGAAAAAACTATCGGAACTTCCATCTTTGATTTTATAGATCCGGTATGTATTGAAGATTTTAAAGCCCTGTTTGCCAAATCCCTCTCCGGTCAGAGTAAGGGTGAAGTATGCCTGAAATCAAATGGCAAAATTATTCCGGTCTACATTTCTCTGACATCCCTCCAGCCGAAGCTGGCGACAGTCGGGATTATTATTACCGACTTTACCGAGAAGAAAAAAAACGAGCAGACTATTCTTGATTATCAGCATTCCCTGGAGTCAAAAAATACAGAGCTTATCAAGACAAATACGGAACTTGCTTCATTTGCCCACGTCGCTTCGCATGACTTACAGGAACCGCTCCGCAAGATCCAGATGTTTGCAGACCGCATCCTGGAAAAAGAACATAACACATTATCTGAAAACGGAAAAGACCATTTCCACCGGATGCTGGTTGCTTCAAAACGTATGCAGATACTGATTGAAGATTTGTTGATGTATTCCCGTATGAATTCCCTTATACGAAATTTAGAATCAACCGACCTCAATAAAATTGTCAATGAGGTCAAAGAAGATCTGCAGGATGAATTAGATCGAAAACATGCTGAACTAAAAACAGATGGTATGTGCGAAGTTAGGGTCATCCCTTTTCAAATCCGCCAGCTTCTTTACAACCTGATCAGTAACTCCCTGAAATTTTCAAAACCCGAACTTCCACCTGTGATCTGCATCAGTAGCGAGATTGCGAAAGGAGGAGATCTAAATGAATCGTATCTGGTTAAGGAACAAAAATATTGCCACATCAGTGTGCAGGATAATGGCATCGGGTTTGATCCCCAATACAAAGAAAAAATATTCGAGCTCTTCCAGCGCCTCCATACTAAAAAAGAATATACCGGCACCGGCATCGGTCTTGCCATTGTAAAAAAGGTTGTTGAAAACCACAACGGCATCATTATAGCTCAAAGTAAACTAAACCAGGGAACGACGTTTGATATTTATATTCCGGCTTAGCGGAGGCTAACTCCATACTCCTGCTAACCCCCTGACCCCTGAAAGGGGGCAGGGGGTCAGAAAAATCATAAGCTCCCCCTTTCAGCGGGCAGGGGATTAAAGGCTGCATTATCAAGGTCCCCTTTTCAGGGGGCAGGGGATTAGGTGGTCAGGCATTCTCCATCTGCCTAAAATCTAATATTTTACCTCCCGAAACCAAACATTTACACTTCCGTGCCGACAACAACATATGACGAACTTGTGCAAAACCGCATTGCGCATGAAAAACTGGCGACCCAATTTATCAAAGCCATCAATGACCTCTGGTATGACAAGGGCATCGAAATGGTCCTCTTCCGCAACCAGTTGATAGATAAACGGGCTTCAGAAATTTTAAGCCTGCATCATTATGCCCGCAAGATCGTCGGCAAACCCATCAGCATCGAGTCAACAACTGCTTTATTGGAAACCATGCTATCTCTCGACCTCTGTCCTGCCCGGATTGATATCGGCAGACTGGCATCAGAGTGGATTGAAAGTGGTAACGAAGCCGGTTCAGAACAGACATTTCTTCAAAACAACCTTGCCGATTTTATCGGTCCGGGTAATTCGACTTCTATACAACCAAAAGATGTTGTCCTGTATGGATTTGGACGTATTGGAAGATTACTGGCTCGTGAATTAATCGCACAGGAAGGTCGTGGAGAACAATTACGTCTTCGCGCAATCGTCACTCGTGATAAAGGTGCAGGTATGGCGGAAAAACGTGCTTCGTTGTTACGTGTCGATTCCGTTCATGGTGCCTTTCCAGGTATCGTGGAAGCGGATGAAGAAAATAACGCTCTCATCATTGATGGTCACATCGTCCACCTGATTACAGCACAACAACCTGAAGACATCGATTATACCCAATACGGAATCAACAATGCATTGGTCATCGATAACACCGGCGTCTATCGCGATAAAGAAGCCCTCAGCCGTCATCTTAAGAGCAAAGGTGTCAGCAAAGTATTATTGACAGCTCCAGGCAAAAGTGTGCCGAATATTGTACACGGTGTTAACCAAATGATGTTTAATCCAAAGGAAGAAAATATCTTTTCAGCCGCTTCCTGTACTACAAATGCAATCGTACCTGTATTAAAAGTGGTGAATGATGCACTGGGAATCGAAAAAGGACACATCGAAACGGTACATGCCTATACCAATGATCAGAACCTTGTCGACAATATGCATTCAAAATATCGTCGTGGCCGGAGTGCAGCCACAAATATGGTCATCACTGAAACAGGTGCCGGAAGCGCCATCGATAAAGCTATTCCTGGCCTGGGACCTAAGTTTACTTCTAATGCAATTCGAGTCCCCGTTCCTAATGGTTCTCTTGCCATCCTCAATCTCCAGGTCAGCAAGTCTACAACGCTTGAAAATATCAACGAGATCATGCGTAAAGCAGCTCTCGAAGGACCGCTGGTGGAGCAAATCAATTATTCTCTCAGCAACGAACTCGTGAGCAGTGATATCATCGGCAATAGCTGTCCATCTATTTTTGATTCCAAAGCAACCCAGGTGCATCCCGACGGCATGAGTGTGGTATTATACGTATGGTACGACAATGAATACGGTTACACCCGTCAATGTATGCGCTTGAGTAAGTATATCGCTCAGGTGCAACGGAAAACCTATTATTGATTTTGGATTTTTGATTTTATAAGCATCTGGGTCGCCATCACGCTGAAGCATAAGATATTGGATTTTTGATTTTTGTATTTGTGAGCGCATAAGTCGCTATCACGCTGTGGTAGGTGATTTGTGATTTGAGATTTTTGATTTTGTGAGCACATAATACTACATC
>JBBREG010000204.1:0-7117 GCA_038203125.1 Chitinophagales bacterium | reverse complement strand
TGTTGCAAAACCGACAACATAATTTCGACAATATAACCGGGTGGCTGTTGCAGCTCTGCATATAACGTATCAAAAGAATTAGCTGACATAGCCAATCGTTCTGCATAGCGGCTGAAACCAAAATGTGGATCTACATTTTCAAGAATAAAATCACTGAGATCCTCCAGGTACAGTGTGGCAATATGTCTTGCCTTATCTCTGAGCCCCATCGTTCCAAATGCCCATTCGATATCCTCAATTTGTGAAAATTTAGATGCTTCGGGAAGAAAATTTCTTTCGCAGATAAAATAGGCAAGTGTGGGATCCAGATCCTGTAAAAACCGTATAACAGGTTCAATAGTAGAAATGTAAGTTTCCTTAAGGGCAAATATTCGCTGTGAATTTTCAGATGCATTATGAATATTGTGCCGCGCCGTTTCAAACAGAGTTGCAAGTCCCTGTTCTGAAAAAAGTGCCAATATCGTTTCCATTCCCAGGTCGGCCTGGTGGCTTATAATGTTTTGAGTATTTAAAAAACCTTTTAGGTATGCTGTCGCAGGATACGGTGTATTAAGCTGTGTAAATGGCGGACTTATCAGGAGAATCTGCTGCGGCACCAGAGTGTAGTTTGCATAAAGATAAGAAATCGGTATTCGGTATTCGGCGGTTGCTGAGCTGTAGCACATGGATGCGTGATAACAGGTCGAAGCATAATCTGTATTCGGTATTCGGAAAAAATGGTATTCAGTAAAAAAGGGTATTCGGTATTCAGTAAAAAGGTGGTCGGTAATCCGGCCAGTAAATCAGCCTTTGGAATCGTGAATTGTATACTATGCTTTTATATAATCGCTATCACGTATTTTTATTACCGAATACCCTTCTAACCCCCTGCCCCCTGAAAGGGGGACCTTGAGAGTAACGAATACCCTTCCAACCCCCTGCCCCCTGAAAGGGGGACATTGGGATTAATGAATACCTTTTTACCGATTACCCTTCCAACCCCCTACCCCCTGAAAGGGGGACCTTGAGATTTGCGAATACCTTTTTACCGAATACCGAACACCGAATACTGACTCTTACTCTCTTACACTCTTACGCTCTGCCATGTATAACCTCAAACCATATAAAGAAACCGACGAAACTGTCATCAGGGCATTTGTCGACCAGCACCCTTTTGCATTTATCACAGGATGTGATGTCAACAATAATCCGGTCGCCACACAGGTGCCAGTATTTATTGAAGAACATGAGGGCAAACAGGTGTTACGCGGTCATATTATGAAGAATACCGATCACCATAAAGCATTCGTGCATAATCCGAATGTATTAGTCGTCTTTCATAGCCCCCATGTTTATGTGAGTGCCACATGGTACAGTGATCCACATCAGGCGTCAACATGGAATTATATTAGTGTACATGTCAAGGGCAAAGTCCGGTTTTTAGATGACAGTGGACTTATCGAAATGTTGCGAAAAACAACACTGTACTTTGAAAAACAGGACCCTGCCTCTTCCACAATCTATGACAACCTCAGTCCTGAATACACCGCACCACTGATGAAAGCAATTGTGGCTTTTGAAATTGAAATCCAGGAGATGGAAAATGTATTTAAACTGAGTCAAAACAGGGATGCCCAAAGTTTTCACAATATCATGATCGAGTTAAAAAAGAAAGGCCCTGATGGGTTATACATCGCTGCTGAAATGGAAAAACGAAAAAAGGTTCTGTACCCGGAATACTCATTTCCGGATGAATCAATGTCATGAAAAGATTATCATCTGACAAATATTTTCCACTTAGCGTAAGAGGTTTTTCAATCGGATCATTTCGCATATTCAGATATATATTATAAAAAAGTGAATGTGTTATCCTCCAACAATGAGGGTAGTTCCAGGCTGAGGATATCGACGAAATCCGTATGAAATAGGCCAATTCTGTTTGTTACTATTCCGGCCGCTGGTTGTCCGTAATCTGTATCATAAATTCACAACACATCAGGCCTGCAACTTAGTATGCGTTAAGAGCACATTTCTTCTCTACCATTTTTTTCGCATAAAATTCTCACAGAGAATTTTGAGCAATAGGACTCCTAAATCCACCGCCCTACCCTCGCCGGGTGCTGAGCTATGGCCCAAGGACGTGTCTGGCAAGTCGAAGCATATCCTTCCATTGAATATCTTACCTTACAGTGGTCTAACGTTAACACTTCATCCTGCATGAAATCATTAATACTCATCAGCGCTTTTCCCGTTCTCTGCACACAGCTATTCAGCCAGGTTGCTGTCATGCCATCACAGACACATGCCGCCATGCATGCAATCCAGAAAGACCTGAATCCCAGCCGGAGTGAACCTTCAAAAAAAATATTGGATTTTTACCCAATCTATACAATAGGCACAAAATATCATGTGGCAACCTTAGCAAAAACGAATGCCGAATTTGATAAAACTCAGGCCATTGAAGATGGATTCGATGTGGGAGCTGTTGTTGGCTCGGTCGTGAGTATGCGTGTGCCGTTATATTTGTTTCATGAAGGTTTCACATACCCCGGTATTGAGTATATCGAGGTTGCTGAAAAACTGGATCCTGAACTTGATAAAGCACTGATTGAAACTCATGTAAATCTTGTGCACCAGGGCGTCAGTTTGCCACAATCCTATACAGGGAAAAATGTACTGATCGGTATCGTGGATTGGGGATTTGATTATACACACCCGACATTTTATGACACCTCACTTGCATACAACCGAATTTTTGCTGCGTGGGATCAGGTAAAAATTATCGGTACTCCGCCACCAGGTTTTTCGCATGGTGCTTATTATTCAGATGCTGGTCAACTTGCAGCCGCCCACAGTGATACGTTTTCCATCGTTACGGATTACCATGGTACTCATGTCGCAGGGATTGCCGGGGGGAGTGGTGGTAGCACAAAGTACCGCGGCGTGGGCATTGAAAGTGATTTCCTCTTCAGCCAGATGCGTACAGATGTAAGCAGCTCACTGGATGCGTTCCAATGGATGTACGAAACAGCTCAGGCCGCAGGACGTCGCCTGGTTATCAATAATAGTTGGGGAGGTTACCGAACATTTCCGCTGGATGGCACATCACTCCTTTCACAAGCCATTGATGAAATGAGTGATCTTGGTGTGGTGTTTGTTTTTAGTGCAGGTAATAATGGAGATACCAATTTTCATTTAAAAAAATCATTCAACAACGATTCTCTGCAGACCCGGATGATGGGCTTTGATTATGTCAACGACAAGGATTTGTGGGGACAGACAGTTACCATGTGGGGCGAGCCTGGTCATCCATTTGCAGCCAAACTGAGGCTCATGGATGCTGCCAATGTGATTGTTGGAGAGACCGAACTTTATTACACGGATACATCAGCGGCCCATACAGATACATTTCTCATAATCGGTGCTGACACAGTATTTTATCAGGTAATAATGGATGCTGCTCATCCATTAAATGGTCGTCCACAGATGACGCTCAATGTGAAGAATACAAATCCTGCTCTGAAAAATATATTGTTTGCATCATCAGTAGATGGTAAAGTTCATTTCTGGAATACCCGACTAACCGTGTATGGTGGAGGAAACTGGGGTTTTGGATTTACTGCACCCATTGCCGGCTATGTGAATGGTGATAAAAACTATGGGATCGGTCATCCGGGTGTGACGTCAAGTGTGATCACTGCGGCTGCGCACCAGACAAATTTTCATCTGACCACTTTTTCCAGTTATGGTCCAAGGATGGATGATGTGCAAAAACCAGATCTCTCTGCACCCGGACAGGATATTTGTTCTGCGTTCAATTATTATTCCCGCACCAATGCAACTGCAGTAACACAGGTCCCATTTCAGGGACAGAATTATAAATTTGTTCGGTTGAGTGGTACCAGCATGAGTGCACCCATGATCACAGGTGTCATTTCACTATTGCTGGAAGCAAATCCTTCACTTACACCTGCTGAAGTAAAAGAAATCATGCTCACTACTGCACTAACCGATGGTATTACCGGGGACATTAGTCCTGAAGGCCATGTCAGATGGGGTCATGGAAAACTGGATGCATTGGCTGCCATCCAGAGTCAAACTAATACCTCAACAAAAGATATTCTCCCTTCTAAAAATTATGTATTTCCAAATCCTGCTCAGGATAAAATATCTGTTTCTATGAAACTTCATGGTAATGAAACGTACCGTCTGAACCGGATCGATGGCAGATTGATATCTGGTGGACATTTTGATGGATCCCTCGATGTCAGCAAGCTTCATGATGGTTTGTATATTCTATCTGTGGAGAATAAACATCAGATTGAATCGATGATGGTTTATATTCAGAAGTAAATAGCGGAAAGTCAAAAGAAACGAAAGTCCATTGATTTCGTTTTTGCTTTCCAGGGTTTCGGTGCCACCATTGGTCCAGATTTCGCTTTTAGTGTAGGCCTCCCATACCAGCATGACTTCAGAGTCGAACTCACGCTTAATTTTAATAGTGTTGTTTTCCTTGTTGATGGTAAAATCAAATGCGAGATTCTTGCTCATTTTTTCTTGTTTTTAAGATTTGCTAATACATGATCAAGTTGATTGAAACGGCTCTCCCATATCTTCTTAAATTGTTCAAGCCATTTGTCGATGTCTTTCATTTTTGTAGCGTTGAGTTCGTAATAGATTTCTCTACCGGATTGTTCTTGTTTGACAAGTTCGCTTTCGGTCAGGATACGGAGATGTTTGGACACAGCCTGGCGGGTGGTGTCAAAATGTTCGGCCAGGGCGTTGGGCGTCATGGCCTTGGAGGCTATCAGGAGGATGATAGCTCTGCGGGTGGGGTCAGCGATGGCCTGGAAAACGTCTCTTCTCATTGGAATTTTCTATTTAAGCAACCATTCAGTTGTAATTATATGCGCAAATGTTTGGTTGCGCAATAATTTTTTAAAAAAAAATGAACGACTGGGGATTCTCTAAAATTCATCCAGTCCCCTACCACCTGAAGGGGGCCTTTATGAAAAATTAAATGCAATGTTTGTGGAGTAATTCAGGGCTTACTTTTGAAAAACCTGTATTGAATTTTAGGCAGAATCAGTGGAGTTTCCAACATGCACAAAAGTTTGCGTGCACTACTCATGTCATTCAGGTTTCCTATATTTAACCCATCAGACTAACCATAAAACCAAAACATGAGCAGTTCTTCCCACCCTACCTCAACATTTGCCATGGCCATCGGTTGTTTTTTACTTGTTGAAGGCATGTGGGGTTTATTCAGTGATGTGGTATTTGGATTTCTCACCACCAATCTGTTACATGCCACCATCCATATCATATTAGGTCTGGTAGGCATTTCCCTGGGCGTCAAAGACAAAGCAAGAGGCTACTGTGTATTCCTGGGAGCGCTGTTGCTCGCTGTTGGAATTTTGCGATTCATTCCGGGTATTAATACAATTCTTATTGACCTGCTGAATGTCAATATCGCTGTGGCACTCGTCAATTTAATTATAGGCAGTATGGCACTTGGCGTAGTATATCTTAGCCATCACCCACTTTTTCGCGCGTAACAATGTTTTGATGGACATATAGACGTGTTGTAACAGCTACTCCACAAGTTCTGACCAGCCCCTGATTTATTTCCGTAAAAATTCCAACAGCGGACTAATGAACCGATCAAAAGATTCTATATGCGGCATATGACCAATCCCATCAAGTTTCACAAGCTTACTGCCCTTAATTTTAGCTTTTGTCTTTTTGCTGAGCGCTGGATAATTACCCATCGTTGCAGCTACTTCCTTTGAAACTAAATCTTTACCAAGCGCTGTCCGATCGCGCTGCCCCATGATCAATAACGTGGAGGATGTAATGTTTCCCAATTCGTACACTACCGGTTGCGTGATGATCATATCGGTTGTGAGCGCACTGTTCCATGCAATCACAGGATATTTCTCATTCAGTGTCCAGCCTGCCAATAGATTCACCCATTCATCATATTCGGGCTTCCATTGATTGTCATAATAATTTGTTTGCTGATATTTTTTAATGGTCTCATAATTCTGCTTCAGTTCTTTCTGGTACACGTTGTTAATATCCTGGTACGGAACTTTGAGTTTGTAATCTTCCAATCCAATCGGATTTTCGAGGATCAGTTTTTCAACGAAGTCCGGATACATCAATGTAAATCGTATAGCCAGCATGCCGCCCATGGAATGACCCAGGACATTTACCTGATCAACATCCAGCGTGTCGACCAGCCTTTTTGTAAACGTAGCAAGTGCCTGAAAAGAATATTGAAAGTGTTCCGGCTTTGAAGATTTTCCAAAACCAATCTGATCCGGAATGACCACTCTGTAGCCATGCGACAAAAGTGTGTCTGTCGTTTTCCTCCAATAGGCTCCATTGAAATTTTTTCCGTGAAGAAGCAGAATCGTTTTTCCATTTGGCTTCGCTGGCTTCACATCCATGTATGCCATACGTAGTGTTTGTTGCTGGGCATTGACATCGAGAAATGATATTGGAAATGGGTATTCATAGTTTTCAAGATGAATATCCAGTTCCCTGAGTTGTGCGGTAGCAATGCTTGTATGGAGTACACACCAAAAACTAATCACGCAAATGATTCTAATCAGGAGGAATGAATTTAATTTATAGGAATGAGAAAACATATAGATGAGAAGTTAAATAAATGATGTAAGGCTATTCAGACCTGTGTTCAACATTAGCTTAAACTGACACAGGAGATGGAATAATCTAACAAGAATAATGGAGAATGGTTACCAGCCTTTGATCAGAAAAGAATCCAAGAAACAACCTGACTATAATCAGAATATATAATAATAATATATTTACATTTAATATGTATATAGTTGTTTGTCAAATATATACGAGTAATTTTCCGGTTATCAACGGAATTCTGTAGAATCACTTTTGCTCTCCCGCAGAACCGGATTTCCGATACATGCTTCACGATTAACGTTGCCGTATCTTCATCCCATGTTGTCAGAAATTCCAAAACGCAAGCTCGGTCAGCAAGGACTCGTAATCTCCTCCATCGGTCTGGGCTGCATGGGCATGACTTCTTCATATGGAACTGCTCCGGACAGAAAAGAAATGATTTCACTCCTTCATGCAGCTGTCGAACGAGGTA
>JBBREG010000203.1:0-7207 GCA_038203125.1 Chitinophagales bacterium | reverse complement strand
TTATTCATTGCAAAAACACCCCCGGGGTTTTTAAAGCCACACGCGCCAGCGGTGGTACTTTAAAACACAGGGGACCTCACGCAGTGAGAGGGGCGGATATAGCAAGGCATTGCAGGTTATTAATTCCAATTTTAATTCATTGCAAAAAAAACCCCGGCTAATTCCTTTTTTGTCCGGCGTCAAAAATCGTACTTCCAACTTCGTACTACCAAAATCAAAATGCGTCTCAAGTCCGGCATCTGGTATAGATTCGGCAAGCTCCCCACAAGTCTGACATTAAATTCGTCACTCGTCACTTGTAACTCGTAATTTGAATTATTCTTTCTTCCACGGATAATGATGAACCAATCCTGCTTCATCATTGACTCTACGGAAACCATGGTTACCAAAATAATCACGCTGCGCCTGTATTAAATTGGCAGCCGGATACCGTAGTGACGCTCCGGCAATATATTGAGATGCAGACACCAGACACGGCGTAAAGACAGTCTCAGTAGTCGCAACCTGATTGATACGCCGCAACCCTGACCATCCCGATTTAATCACCCCTTTTATATACGGATGCAGGATCAGTTCATCATTCCAGTCTCTCCAGAGTTCACTAAACTGATTCATCATCGCGGACCGGATGATGCACCCGTTAGTCCATACGGCAGCCAACTCAGATAAGTTGATATTCCATTCATATTTTCTCGAAGCTGCACGTATTAATGAAAATCCTTCATGATAGTTGATGATCCGTGCAAGCTGATATGCACTGAACAGATCATTCGTGCTTAAAGCTGAGTTTTTCCTGTTTTGTACAGACGTTATTTCATGAAGTTCTACGCGTATATGTCTCTGTGCAGACAGATATCGTGCATGTAATGCCGCTGTGATCATCATGGCTGGTATACCAAATGCAGCAGCAGCCTGAACAGCCCATCCTCCCGTACCTTTGTTACCGGCACTGTCCAGAATTTTGTCAATGACATACCCGTTCTGATCTTTTTCGCGAAGGATGTTGACCGTGATATCCAACAGGTAGCTGGAGGCTTCTGTATTTTTCCAATTCGATAATACTTCTGCGATATGTTCCGGTGTAAGTCCCACAGCCCAACGCAATAATGTGTAGAGCTCAGCAATCAATTGCATCTCCGCATATTCGATACCATTATGGACCATTTTGACAAAATGGCCTGAACCACCAGGTCCGATATACGTGCAGCAGGGATCACCATGAAAATCTTTGGCTGCTATAGCCTGCAAGTATTGCGATGATAAGTTGTACGCTTCAAGGCTTCCTCCGGGCATGATGGAGGCACCTTTCAAAGCACCTTCCACGCCACCTGAAATACCACATCCCAAAAAATGAATTCCTTTTTCTGCGAGATCTGTTAACCGTTGCTCTGTGTCTTCGTAGTGTGAATTACCACCATCAATGATCACATCTCCTTTTGTCAGGAAAGGAACCAGCGCGTCGATCACTTCCTGAACTGACTTACCTGCAGGCACCATCAGAATGATGATCCTGGGCGTCTGAAGACTGTCAATAAAACTGGTCAGTTCATCAAATCCCTGCACATCCGTAAGCTCGGGATGCATGGCAATGGCATTTGCTGCGATATATTCTTCAGCATTCTCAACATGCCGATTATACAGGGACAAAGAGAACCCATTCGATGCCAGGTTCCTGCTGAGCGGTGTGCCCATCGACCCGATACCAATGACGCCAAGTTTTGATTTCATACCTCTACAGCTTTTAAGATCGCTTCTACCATGTCCTCTTTTGACTGTTGGACATCAATGATAATGCCATATAAGGGTTCTTCAAGAATATCATATTGTGATTGTAATAGAACGGGATTCATATAGTGTCCTTCACGGCCAGACAAACGCTCGCTGATGAGGTTATAATTTCCTTTAAGATAAACCCATATTAGCGGAAGCGAATGCCCGGAGCTTAATATCGTCCGGTAGCCTTCCTTTAAGGCCGAACAAGCCACAATCCCACCTTCAGCATTTGACAGGACAACAATCTCACGAGTGAGTGCATTCAGCCATGGAATCCGGTCTTCATCGGTCAGTGGTTGACCGGCTTTCATTTTCTCCCGGTTATGATCAGAGTGAAAATCATCCGCATCGATAAATGGGATATTCAACCTCGAAGCCAATTTTTGACCGATGGTCGTTTTACCACATCCGGTGACACCCATGATGATGATGACGTTTGGCATGTGGCTATGGACGAGGGAGGAAAATAAGGCTTCCCTTGTCACCTCTGATGACAAGGCAACAATACAGAGGTGGGGTACCGGTGATCTTGGCTTTGATCTCATCCACCTGCTCGATCATGACGAGCCCTTTTATATAGAATTCTTCCAGCGTAGAAATATTTACCGACCAATCACCAATGATTTCATGTCTATCTGCTATGCCAATGCCCACTGTCACGTCCTGTTGATGAAAAATAAATACAGGGTATTTCGAAATACCGGCTGTAATCACACCTTCAAAGGCTTCAGCCATCAATTGATCATAATGTTCAATCTGTTCACCAAATTCTTCGATATATGAATCTTTGGAGCCTTTCATTTCCGATGTAGTAATGCAATACATTCAATATGATGCGTATGCGGAAACATATCAACAGGTATTGCCAGTTGCAGGTTATATTTTTCACTTAAAAGTTTCAGATCACGTGCCTGGGTTGCGGGATTACAACTTACATATACGATCCGTTCCGGATCCGCCAGCAGCATATATTTGATGACATTCGGATGCATTCCGGCACGTGGTGGATCCGTGATGATGACGGTAGGCTTGCCATAGCGACCGATAAAATTCGGATCTAATATCATCTCGACCTGCCCAACGACAAATGTTGCATTTTCTATCTTATTGATACGGGCATTGAGGTGCGCATCATCAATAGCTTCAGAAATTTGTTCGATGCCGACTACATGCTTACAGGCGTCTGCCATAAAAAGACCAAGACTACCTACACCGCAATACAAGTCGTAGAGGGTGTCTTCTTTGCCAAGTGCCGCAAGTTTTTTGGTCAGTTGATAGAGGGTCTGCGCCTGCAAGCTGTTGGTTTGAAAAAAAGATTTGGGACCGATCGTATAATGTGTGGTGCCAAGTGTTTCTAACAATCCGGCTTCACCATATTCCAGTTTGCATGGCAGATCATGAATCGAATCATTCACTTTCAGGTTGACACAGGAATAGACCGAGACGATTCTGGTAAATGTATTGTGCAAACCTCCGGTAAGGATATTTATTTTTCCGGCATCTTCCTCTCCGACGACCAGGACCACCATCACATCCCCGGCGATAGTGAGACGAACAATGACATTCCGTATAAATCCAAGTTTTGATCTCAGGTTAAAAAACGTCCATTGATTTTCTTTGCAGATACGTTTGATATACTGACGTATCTCATTGGATGGGTCTGCCTGCAGATAACAATGTTGGAGGTCAAGTACTTTATCAAACGCACCGCTGAGATGAAACCCGATACCCTCTTTGTCCTCAATGGTATTAAGACGTTGCATTTCCTCTGTGGTCAGCCATCTGCGATCAGATGCCGTAAACTCCATTTTATTCCGGTAGTAGGTCTGCATGGGTGCAGCTACGATCGGTTCGATCAGGTTTGTATCAAGTTCGCCAATGCGACGGTACGCATCATGGACTTTTTTTTCTTTAAATCGTACCTGTGCTTCATACGTCATGTGTTGCCATTTACAACCACCACAAACCCCAAAATGTGAGCAAAAAGGATCCGTCCTGTCCTGAGAATAGGTAGAAATGGAAGTGGGTACCGCGATATACATCCCTTTCCTCTTTTCAATGGCGACCGCGTCAATGACATCTCCCGGTACGGCTCCCCTGACCTGTATGATCAACCCATCTTCACAGCGCCCGATCGCCAATCCTTCATCCGCCGTATCGATAATGGTTACCTGCTGAAATGTCTTATTCTTGCCCCGTACTGAATGCCGCATCCCGCAAATGTACTGAAAGAGAATACCTGAGGACTTGCTTTGAGCTCAGGCGTCGGGTTGGGTGGCATCAGGGAGCCTTTCTGAAAATCTGGCTGAACTCTGTCAATTTGAGAATGTACCAGGGAATTACGGGAAAAATTAATGGGTAAATATTTTGTAAAAGTTTATATTACAAAAAAATGAATATGGCGTCATCCAACACTGACGGGGTGTGTATAAAAAGGATTTCGTCGAAATCCTTTTTAATTATACATTGCTTTTATTTGAAATTTGTCCTTAAGAAAATTTTCTGAACAGTTTTTCAGCAGAAGTGATTAGCTCTTGTTTATCCCATGAGTCGCATTAATCCTAATGTGAAATCTCTTAAGGATAGTCACCGGTCGTATTAACTTCAACCAACCATTCGAAATGCCTTGCTCACTCTGACTCTAAAGAAAAGCTAAGTGATTGCGTAGTTCCCTTTACGCCTCCGCCTCCGCCTTCTCCTCCGCCTCCTCCTCCGCCTTCTCCTCCGCCTCCGCCTTCTCCTTCTCCTCCGCCTTACTCCTTAACAGGCCACATATCACAATGCCTGAAAATCTGATTCTCCAGCTTTTTTGGATTTTCAATGATGTTGTAAAAGTCGGTGATATAGGTTCGGATATGCTCAATAGATTTTGCGTCCAGTCCTTCCACCTTATCCGGTAGCATCATGATCTCATTTTTCTTTTCCAAAAAAAGTCTGATTTGTTTTTCAACATCTTCAGAGGGCTCGCACCACCCCTGATAATAGCGCACCTCTACGGAAGAAAGTTTGATCGATTCGTGATGTGCCGCATACGGCGCCGACACAAGCCCTGAATAATCGAAATCAAATGGAATCGTGATCAACAACGGGTGTCCCGGAATGCCTGCAAAATCCAGGTTATGCCGGCTAGGCATATGCCAGTCTGTATTCCCGATCATAAACTGAAAGAGGCTCATCCGCAAATAAGCTTCATGTTCAATCGAGTTTCTGCTGATTGTCGCCGAATTATATCGTTTAGCTCCAAAGCGTGCGACAAATTCCTCTTCATTTTCTACGAGGAATGCATATCTGGGCTCGTGTGCTTCTGTTTGATCCGGTTTCAGATAATGGATACGAATCAGTCGGACTTCGAAACTATAGGGTGATAATATCTGGTAAAGTTTGTAGGCGACATATTCTCGCAGGAGATACTGAT
Source organism: Chitinophagales bacterium (assembly GCA_038203125.1). Taxonomy (GTDB): domain Bacteria; phylum Bacteroidota; class Bacteroidia; order Chitinophagales; family Saprospiraceae; genus Opimibacter. The sequence continues at coordinate 2,019 of JBBREG010000203.1, read as the reverse complement.
CATATTCATCACCGTTGTGACAAGGATGCACCAGATCCATTTCGTTGAGATCGTTGCATGCGTGTGTAGCCAGGTCGCTTTTATCAATCTTTAACTTGAGCGGTGGATAGGTGCAGATGCTCAATCGCATATGGCCTCTCGTCTTCACTTTCACGTCCATCTCCATCATACGGCCATCCGGTGATGCAACCTGTATTTGGGCAGGGACATATATTTTATCATTTTTTTTTCGCTCTAATCCCTTCCAGTCAAGCGTGATGAAGATATCTGTGACTGAATCTGATGGAAGTTGCTGAAGCAGGGAAGCCACCTGAGCAGTCCCGTGAGTAGCCAGTAAAGTGAAATAGAGATATAAAAAGAAGAATTTACGCCAGCTCAGGTTCATTCCTCTAAGGTCAGATAATTCTTGTAATCCTCTTACCTTTCCGTTAATGATTGGTACAAATCTCATTTATACAAAAGATATAGCCAGCATTCCTACTCTCCCTTCCAGAGAGGATAATGTATCCGATCAGAAATTTGTTGAGTTCTTTTCTCTGCAGGACCCTCAGCCAGGTTCACTTCTGGCAGCAGAATTTTTTGCTCCCTATCCGGAGTATCCGGTTTTGATCGGGACATTTCTGGAAGGAAAATATTTGCTTGAGGGAAAAGTTTATAACAGGACACAGCCTGAAATAGAATCTTCTATCATTTCCTGCATCCATGAGGGACACCTTAACATAGCAAAGTTTCAGCAGATCGTCCGCCAATTTTCAGGAGAATTTTTGATGATCATCCGGACAGGAACTTCATTTTATTTTATCAACGACGTCTTAGGAAGACTACCCGTCTACCAGACCCAATCAGATAATTATTTTTTTATTGGACGAAGCTTGCATTGGTTACATGCCCAAATCCCATTTACATTTCATAAAATTTCTGTCTTCGAATATTTGTGGGCAGGGTATGCTCTGAATTACAAAACTCTTTATAAAGGAATCACTCGTATCCCTCCCGGAACCGTGATAAAATTTGATATAACATCATTTGAAATCACGACATCTCACCTACCGTCTTTTAATTTTGATGAGCGAAACGAATTATCCATTCAGAAGAATGCAGGAGAATTAGTAAACTTATTTCATACGGCCTGTAGGGATATTGCTCACAATCATTCATTACCAATTACTATTTCACTATCGGGAGGACAGGATTCCAGGTCTGTTGCATTTGGAATATCAGAAACCACAAAAAATATTTTCACCACAACTTTCCAATTTCCGGGATCAGAACAGGATGTGATCCTTGCACAAAAAATTGCCTTCGACCTCAATCTTCCCTGGAAGATGTATGAGGTTATGAATAATGTTGAATTGGAGAAATCCTTACTCAGGATGAAGTACGGATTAAATTATCTTAGGTTGGGATTTTTAATTGATTACTTAAGTAAAATACGGAAGGATCATATAAATGGATCCCTGCACCTTACCGGAGATGGTGGGGATAAAGTTTTGCCGTATCTCGGCGAAAGCAAAGCGTGTGTTTCAATGGATGCATTAGTACAACAAGTTGCTAACAGGCATACCATGATCCCCATATCTATTGTCAGTAGATTACTCTCCATATCCGAAGATGAATTCAAAAATCATCTTTATTCGATATTGAATTCCTATCCCGAACAGACTCCTAACAACAAGAGTATCCATTTTACGATCTATGAAAGGGGGCATCAGAGTTTTTATGAAGGAGAAGACCGGAATCGGCATTTTTTCTGGTCGACTACACCATTCTACGATACGGGTCTTTTTTCATTTGCCATGCGGGTACCCGATCAGCAAAAAAAATATTACCGGTTATATACTGAATTCATGCGACAGTTAGCTCCTCGTCTCATGAAAATCCCGGATGAGAACGGTTTTACGATGGAACAAACCGGATTTCGATTGCGAAAGGCATATCATGAATTGTTCAGATCGACGAGTCCCGGATGGAAAAAAAGAATTAAAACAGGTTTCGGAATAAAAAAGATATCAAATAAGA
>JBBREG010000202.1:0-7221 GCA_038203125.1 Chitinophagales bacterium | reverse complement strand
ACCCCAATCCACATTAATCGGTGGTCCAGGTAACTCGCAACTGCCATTGATCCCATATGCAAACCATCCGGCAGGAAGGATATCGCCGGGATCTTCCCAACAGGGATTACAACATCCACCCAATAATCCTGCAGAAAATGGACAGTCCATTTCATATGCAGAATTGCACATTTCCACTCGTCCATTCAGATCAAAATCACCAATGACTAACCGCTGATTGCTGTAATGATACCCTACATTATCAAACCATCTCCATTGCGAGGAGCCATACATACCTTTCAGTGAATCCTGATTCTCAACTCCATTGAGTGATGCCTTTTGCGGCTGGCCGATACCATCAAAAGATGAGGCATCCCATCCATTTCCAAAGACAGGAACAATGCCTTGAAACCACTGACAACCATTGTTTGATGCTGTAAACTGATTGACATTGAGACAAAAACTTACTTTTTCCCCGGGTGCAAAAGGTCCTTCCAGAGGCCCGCCATTAGATCGAGCGGTAACCTGAAGATCTCTGTCAACCACACACACAGATCCCGATTTAGTAGTTGCTACACAGATGTCAAAATCTCCACCTATACTCAAAAATGAACTGACCGCAATATAGTAGATCGAAGAAGGTGTGATTGATGTGCCAATAGCCTGAACGACCCCAAAAGAACCAATCGAGCAACTCAGATTACCATTGGAAAGTGGTATCTGTATGAGTTGTGAACAATTGCCGTTGCCTTTAAAAATTGAAATAGCCGGTGATTCAAAATCATTACTTGTTACTTCAAGATTAAGAACACCTGCATCAGCATCGGTCTGTATCTTATACCATACAGTTGGAAAATCACCCATCAGGCAACTTGCCACAGCAGGATCAGGTCCTGCATTGAGATTACATCCGGGGATACATATATAAGAGCTGTCAGATTGAACTGCGTTAATAAGTATGGCCGTAGGACAAATATCGTTATCCGTACATGGACCGCCCAGAAATGTTGCGGCAGAAATAGATGTACATATAAAAAACAACAGAGTAAATAAAAAGATCCGAATGACAGGGTTTGGGTAAATCATGATGATGGGGTTTAGATAATCCGGATTACAAAATAATATTTTTTTCTAACAATTTAGAATAACCGCATTCAGAAAATCTTTTGAAATTTAATGCATATGTATGTACATGAAATTTCACTGTAGTGCATATTTGCAAACCACTTTATAGGAACAGAAAAAATTTAATACACCAATAATAAATAGGTGACACGAAATATGATGAAATGTCCTTTTATTCTATTACTTCCACAATTAATTCCACTTCCACTGCAATACCAAATGGTAATGAACACATACCCACAGATGATCTGGCATGTTTTCCATTTTCTCCGAAGACCTCCACCATCAGATCCGAAAAACCATTCATCACTTTCGAATGATCTGTGAAATCTTCAGTGGCATTCACCATGCCTAACACTTTGACAATTCTTTTTACTTTGCTGAGGTCACCCAATTCATTTTTCAAAACAGCTATTTGCATGATCGCTGTTAATCGCGCGGCTTCATAGCCTTGTTCAATGGTGAGGTCCCGTCCAATTTTTCCTGTAATAAAATTTCCATCCGCTTTTGTGGGTCCCTTCCCGGCAAGATAGAGTACGTTGCCGACACGCACCACATTGACGTAATTAGCAGCAGGTGACGCGACAGTTGGTAATTCAATTCCCAACATCTTGCAGCGTTCTTCCGGTGTTTGTGCGGTGATTGAATTTGCAACAAATACCAGGGCAATGAATAATATTGCTTTCATCATAAGATTGAATTATAGAGTAATACTGCGAGACATGCACCCGTAATCGGCCCTACCACCGGAATCCAGGCGTACGACCAGTCACTGTCACGTTTATTATTTACAGGCAATATAAAATGTGCCAGACGCGGCGCCAGATCCCGTGCCGGATTTATCGCGTAGCCTGTGGGTCCACCCAGGCATAATCCGATTCCTAATACAAGTAATGCTACCGGCAACGCATTTAATGTACCCAATGCATCGGAAGGTTTTGACATAGAAAGAGCACCAAATACCAGAACAAAAGTCGCCACTACCTCCGTGATAAAATTGTGTGTCGTGCTCCGAATAGCTGGCGCGTTACAAAACACAGCCAGCTTGAGATCTTTATCATCCGTTACATCAAAATGAGGTTTGTACATCAACCATACAATGGTCGATCCAACAAAAGCTCCAGCCATCTGCGCAAGAATATAGGGCAACACTATGGTGTCATCAAAATCACTAAATAACGAAAGGGCTATTGTCACAGCAGGATTCAGGTGTCCGCTACCACCCAGATGGGTTGAAATAACTACACCCAGAAATACGGCCATCGCCCATCCAAATGTGATCACGATCCATCCACTATTATGGCCTTTTGTACGCTGCAGCACAACATTGGCCACTACACCTGAGCCAAGTAGCATGAGCAATAAAGTTCCGGTAAACTCACCTGCAAATCCTTCCATATACATTTTTCGTTTTGATGATTGGTTAGTTTTAAGGTAGATAATTCTTTGCTACCACCTGATAGGCGATGAGCTGCTGATCGATCCATACCTGGTCCTGATTCAATTCTTTCGCCATGATCTGCGCAACCATAGGTGCTGCCTCCATAGACGCTCTTGCGTCTAAAAATAACATCCGGGACCTGCGTGCCAACATGTCCTCGATGGTTATGCACATCTCCTGTCTGACTGCCCACACGATTTCCACTTTGCGGTTTGGCATTGCAGGGTGAATGACTTCTGCCAGGTGCGGATCATATTCAATTAGTTCTTCAAGCGCTGCATGATCGGAACCGTAATAATAATCCGGTACATTGAAATCTGTATTCTCTTTGTACCCATGAATTTGAAGCTCAGCCGTGAGTGATGGCGCCGAAAGTAACCCTCCCGTTTCAATGGCGGTTTTCATCACATCTTCTGCCATCTTCCGATAGGTTGTCCACTTACCACCTGTTATCGATACCAATCCGGTGGCAGAAACATCAATCATATGTTCACGTGATAATGTTGCAGTGGATTTTTGATTACCCTTGACCAGTGGTCGTAATCCGCAGAATATACTTTTGATGTCCTGATACGTTGGCTGAGCGGTCAGGTAATCCGTCATATGCTCCATAACAAAATCAATTTCCTCCTGTAACGCAACGGGCTCGATATCCACCTGGTGTGTCGGTGTGTCCGTTGTACCCACTATAATTTTTTGATGCCATGGGACAGCAAACAGTACCCGGCCGTCTTCTGTGCGGGGAATCATGATCGCAGTATCGGTTGGCAGGAATGTCTTATCAAAAACAAGATGAATTCCCTGGCTGGGGGTTATTGAAGTTTGAATCGTTTCATCATCCAGCTTTTGGATGTGATGTGAAAAAACGCCTGCAGCATTGATGACAACTTTAGCATGAATTTCATACGTGTCATTCGATAAGGTGTCGTATACTTCTACACCTGAAATTTTTTGTTCTGTTTTAAGAAACTTCTGAACGTCGAAATAATTGACCACGACTGCGCCGTGATCTACAGCTGTCATAGCAAGATGTAAAGCCATACGCGCATCATCAAATTGTCCATCGTGATATAACACACCACCACGCAATCCTTCCGGATCCAGGGTGGGTGCGTAGGAAAGTGTTTCTTCTGTGGATAAAAATTCTGAAGGACCCAACCCGAGTTTACCGGCCATCCAGTCGTATGCTTTTAATCCCAGGCCATAAAATGAGTGTTCCCACCATTCGTAATTGGGTATGACAAAGGATTGGTTTTTGACCAGGTGCGGTGCATTTTTCATCATGATGCCACGCTCATGTAATGCTTCCAGGACCAATTTTATATTTCCCTGTTGTAAATACCGGACACCACCATGCACCAGCTTTGTGCTGCGCGATGATGTTCCTTTTGCAAAATCATATTTTTCAAATAATACCGTCTGATACCCTCTTGAAGCTGCGTCTACGGCAATACCCAATCCCGTAGCACCACCACCAATAATACATATATCCCACGTATGACCTGACCTGAGCTGACCGATCATATAATTTCGCTGCATGAGATGTCTTGTTTGATTTTTAAGATTGAGCCCAGGCAATGGAGGCTGTTACTGCTCTTTGCCATCCAGATAATAATCTCTGACGCTGTGCATCTGTCATGGAGGGTAAAAATTTTTTATCCACCTGCCATTGTTCCTGAATAGTTGCCACACTATCCCAAAACCCGACAGCAAGTCCCGCAAGATATGCAGCACCTAACGCAGTCGTCTCCGTTATCCGCGGTCGAATCACATCTGTGTCGAGTATATCACATTGAAACTGCATTAACCTGTTATTGATTGTCGCGCCTCCATCTACGCGAAGTTCTTTAATCCGCATTTGCGCATCTGCCTCCATCGCAGTCAACACATCATACGATTGATACGCGATACTGTCTAATACGGCTTTCGCGAGATGCGCATCCGTACTGCCTCGTGTTAATCCAAAAATACTGCCCCGTGCTTGCTGGACCCAATATGGAGCTCCGAGACCTGCAAATGCAGGAACGACATAGACCCCATCACTATCTTCCACGTCCTGAATAAGTTTTTCCACTTCTCCTGACGTCCTGATGATCTTCAATCCATCGCGCAGCCATTGCACAGCAGCACCCCCTATAAAAACACTTCCCTCAAGCGCGTATTCCGTTTGACCATTCACACGCCATGCAATCGTAGTCAATAGATTATTTTTTGAACGGATCAATTGCGTACCCGTATTCATCAACATAAAACATCCGGTGCCATACGTATTCTTCACCATGCCTGGATGTATGCACATCTGCCCGAACAATGCCGCCTGTTGGTCTCCAGCAATGCCCGCAATGGGTATACCTGCATCCTGAAAATAATGTGCAGATCTTCCATACACTTCACTGGATGATTTTACATCCGGCAACATACTCATTGGTATATCAAACAAAGCAAGCAGGTCTACATCCCAGGTACAAGACTGAATGTCAAAGATCATCGTACGTGATGCATTCGATACATCAGTACAATGGACAGATCCGCCGGTAAGATTCCAGACCAGCCATGAGTCGATCGTACCAAAAGCTAATTCACCTTTATCTGCTTTGTCTCTTGCGCCTAATACATTGTCAAGGATCCATTTCACTTTGGTAGCAGAAAAATAGGAGTCCACGATAAGACCCGTTTTTTCCTGTATCATAGTTCCGTGACCTGCTGCCCGCAATTCATCACAGTATTCGGAAGTTCTGCGGTCCTGCCATACAATCGCATTGTACAATGGCTTGCCTGTTGTCCTGTCCCACACAACTGTCGTCTCACGCTGATTTGTAATGCCGATGCCGGCAATCTGGTGAAACCCGATACCCGCTTTGGTGATCACTTCTGCTATGGTGCCTACCTGGGTGCTCCAGATTTCCTCTGCATCATGCTCCACCCATCCCGGCTGTGGATAGAGCTGCTTAAACTCACGCTGAGATACACTGTGAATATTACCCAGTTGATCAAACAAGATACTTCTGCTGCTGGTGGTACCCTGGTCTATAGCAAGAATAAAATCAGATGACATGTTGGTATTTATCTGAGCAAGGTATCAAAAAAGGAAAATGGTGGTGAATTTATCTTGACAAATAAATACCCTTCGAGTTGATTCAGTACACTTTATCCGGTGCTTACCTAATACCGTAATCCCTGGATCCTGTAATCCCTAAAAACAGAAACGGCCCCTGTCAGACAGGAGCCGTTTCTTTAGAAGAGAACAATTTCTCAGGTTGGTTCTATTCTATTATTCGATGATGATCATCTTTTTGGTTGCAGTGTATTCATCAGCGTCGAGTCTGTAGTAAAGAACACCAACTGCTGGAAGCTCTTTGCTGCTTACGGATATAGTGTTATATCCTTTCGCTGCTTCTGCTTCTTTTACAGTCAATACTTTACCGGTAACATCGAATACTGTCAGCGTTACGTGACCAGATTGTGGTACATCGTAGCCAATTACAGTATTGCCTTTGAATGGATTTGGTTCATTCTGATACAGTGCAAATTCTGCAGCTGTCTCGCTTCCACGGAAGGTCAGTTTCAGATCTTTGATATCTGATGTAGTATTGTATGCTTCTGCTTCTGTTTGTTTAGAATTCAATGCGATCATCTGGCTCAATTGACCACCAGCTGTAGCACGGAACTGTAATGTAAACAGTACATCAGATGCGTTGGCAGTTACACCACCGACTTTATGCCAGCTGGTTGTAACGATATTGCCAAATACACCCATGTTTTCGTCAGATACATTCAGGATACCACCTTCTACTCCACGGAATTCAAGACCGTTAGTCTGCATTGTAAACTGATAACCTTCAATCGCTGCGAAGTCAGCTGATGTGATTTTCACATCTACTAATTCGCCTGCAGCAACTGTACGCTCATCAGCTACGAAGCTTACAATACCGTTACCATTTCTTGTAACGATTTGCTGAGCATTCGCCTGTACTGTATTATTAACATCTCCAATCTTAATAGCTACGAAATCCTGTTCGAGCAAATTAGCACCCGTGTTGGTGAGATCAATTGACTCATCAAATGGCCATGGGCTTGTAGGATCAGCGAAGACATATGATTTGTCAACGAATCTCCAGCTCTGGTTGGCAGGAAGTGTTGTGTAGATACCAAGAATCAGTTTACGTAATTCAATCAGGTCAATAGCACTGATGCCCTGGCTGTTATTAGCGTCTGCTGCGATCAGATCGTATGGATTGCTGATAGCTTCGATACCTAACAGGTGTTTCTGGATGCGTACAAGGTCAAGTGTAGATACACCGTTTTTGTGCGCATCATTACGCTCAGCAGTTATGCTGAAGTTGGCTGGCAGGATAATATTGTCAAACAAATATTTACCATCCTGTACAGTTACGTAAGTTGGGAACACGTGGCCTGGGCTTGTCAGGTTAACAGCTACTTGCTCAACTGACTCCAGATCTTCTGTCAGGACTTCACCCGCAAGAATACTTTCAATCGTATCGCAAACACCGTTATTGTCAGTAATCACAATTGTAGTTGTGCAGAAATCTTTGTTACGCTCGTTCCAGCTGATCTGTCCATTACAGTTATCATCTGTTCCAAAGTCAGCAACCCAGATCTGTACTGCCAGTTCAACACCGAATGCAGGTACATTATCACAGTTGTAGGTAAAGCTT
>JBBREG010000201.1:0-7349 GCA_038203125.1 Chitinophagales bacterium | reverse complement strand
AGGGTGTTTTCACAATTTAGAATTAGTCTCTGATTTGGTAAAATGTATTTCGACGAATTGCATTCCGGCTTCAGAATCAAAATGTATTTCTACGAATTGCATTCCAGTTTCAGAGTCAAAATGTATTTCTACGAATTGCATTCCAGGTTCAGAGTCAAAATGTATTTCGACGAATTGCATTCCGGCTTCAGGGTCAAAATGTATTTCGACGAATTCAATTTTGGTCCATCCTTTTTTGACATTTGCTTGTTTCCCCCCGTTTCCGGTACTTTTACAAAAAATCACAACAATTCCGGATGAATCATCTTATCTCCAGGTCCCTTTTCATCATTGCCATATTCCTTTCTACTACATCCCTCCGGGCCCACGTAGCATTGGACTACCCACTTGGCGGAGAGACATTCATCGTAGGCCAGACAGTTCTGGTTCAATGGCATATTGCCGTACCGCACGAGACGCTCAATTGGGACCTTTATTTTTCAACCGACGCCGGTGTCAATTGGGAACCGCTGCAGCTAAACATGCCGGTAAGTCAGCTGACGTACAATTGGGAAATACCGAATCATTTGACCTCACAAGGCAGGATCCGCGTTTTCATGAATAATGTGGACCAGGACTACCTGGACATCAGCATGAATTTTACCATTGCCCCCAATACAACACCACCACTACTGGATGCCCCGGCGAATGATACCACGATTGAATGTAGTACAGGCAATCAGCAGGCTGCGATCGATGCTTGGCTTGCAAATCATGGAGGCGCATCTGCTACTAATTTTTGTGATGGCTTCACATGGACCCATGATTATACCGGCATCAGTAATGGTTGTGGTGCTTCCGGAAGCACGGAAGTGATTTTTACCGCTGCAGATGCGTGCGGTTTTATCACGACTTCAGCCACTTTACATGTAGTGGATACACAACCACCTGTGTTTACTGAATTAGCATCAGATATGGTGGTGCTTGAGTGTAGCCAAAACCTTGGACCGTACTACACCTGGATTAACAATCACGGAGGCGCCCGGGCCATAGATCTTTGCGGGATCGTCCAATGGTCATTTGATATCGTCGTTATCGATGACTGCGAGGGATCATTTTTCCAAACTGTATATTTTATAGCGACGGATAATTGTGGTAATCAGGCTACCACAACAGCAGACTTTAGTATGGACGACAATACACCCCCAGTAATCAACCAACAAGCTCAGGATACGATCATCGAATGCAGCGCCGCCAACCAGGAAACAATTATTACAAACTGGCTCAACCGCCAGGGTGGAGCACAGGCTTACGATGCCTGTTCTCCGTACGTGAGCTGGACGAATAATTATTCGGGTTTTAATTTAGAGTGTGGTGGTAGTGGTATGGCAGAAGTCACATTCAACGCAATTGATGATTGTTTAAATATAAGTTCTACAACAGTCACACTTCGCGTTGAGGATACCATTGGCCCTGTGATCCTGCAGCAGGCAAAAGATACAATCCTAGATTGCGGAGATAGTGAACACGAATCAACTATTCAAAATTGGTTGGATCATCATGCCGGCGCCATCGTACATGATCAGTGTGGAACACTTACATGGTCACATGATTTTACGCCCATTCCCGATTCCTGTATTGCACCTTTCAGTCAAGTGGTAACTTTTACTGTGTTGGATGAATGTTTCAATAGCACGACACTGGATGCTTCTATAACATTCGTTGATACAATCATTCCGAAGCCTGTTGGTTTTTTAGATTCTTCGTATGTGTGGACGGAGCATAGTTGGTTTGCCAATGCCAGTCAAACGTTTAGTTACACATTCGCAGATATGCCTACAGTGATCTCAGATACGATATACTATGAACTCCTTCGGTCCAACGAAGAGGAGGAAACAATCTGGTATGGAACGAATGATTTTTTCAGATTTGATAATAAAAAAGTCTTTGTCAGACAGGGAAGTTTTGAGGGAGTTTTATTTGATTTCAATCTTACAGAAGGGGATACATTTATCGAATATGTATCAGGTATTCCCCTCACCGTTGATGAGATTGATACTATCCAGTTGCAGAATGGGGAGCTGAGAAAACAATGGAAGTTGCGCTGTGATAAACATCAGCCAGGATTACCTTATGAAGTTCTGTGGGTGGAAGGAATAGGAAATCTAAAGGGAATATTCGGTCAGGATCTCTATTGCCAGTTTGATGGATCTCATTACGAAATGTTATGTATGGATAGGAATGATACGCTACTCTATGATAACCCGGAAGTAGATGAATGTTGGTTGCTTCCAACAGCATTAGATGGATTGAATGAAGGATCAATTTCGATCTATCCCAATCCGGCCAGCGAATCAATAACCATTACTTTTGGAAGATCGCAATCCCTTCCGCGTCAGGTGATCATCTCAGATGGCCTGGGTACAATCCACTGGCAATCAAAAGTGATGTCGGAAACTATTTCCATTCCTATCAACGAATATAGTCCGGGGATATATTTTTTGAATATGGAAATGGCATTTGGGATGATCTCTAAGATCATAATCGTTCTATGACAGTCTTACCCCGGAATAAAACGCTGATATAATACATAACTGCCCCGGACAGCCTAATCAAAGGTGTCAAAGCGGACGCCACCGCTTTTAAGCAATATTTATCTTACTTTTGGGTTTCTATCCATATGCTTCGCAGGCTCCTTTCATATCAACTTGCCGTAATGATGTTGCTGACCAACATTGGCATCCCGGTATTTACCCATGTGTGTCATACACAGGGCAAATCCTGGTCATCTGCGTTCATACCTGCCAATTCCTGCTGTAGCAAGTCAGACGAGAATCAATCTTACGGCTTTTGTCATCTTCCGTCAGCTAAAGAAGAAGGAGCTGCCTATGAGGCCAGACCCTGCTGTGAAAATCATTCAGGTTTTGTACAGCTTAATCCGGAGGTGACCCTATCCGGTATTAGCTCTTTATCAAAACCTTTTGATAAAGTTTTCGCTTCCGGAATTTATGAGGGTCAGTTGCGTTTGGAATTCAACCTTGCCGTCTGTAAGACGATAGTTCGTTCCCATGGACCACCAGTCGTGCTCTATGGGCGAGGTATGCTCATTTTCCAGCAGGTTTTCCGCTGTTAGACTTTTCGGTTTTGATTTCGCATGACCTACGATCCCTTGCGTGCACGGGTATCGGGTGGTCTACATGCTTTTATTCCAATACATGGGATATTTTTTCAACAACCAAAAGTCAAATCATGAAACATTTAATGCTGTTAAGCTTTTCTGCTTTTTTTCTTTTAATGGCTTGTAAGCCAAAGACGGTCGATGCACCTGCGGGCGATTCTGCTACGTATGCCTGCCCTATGAAATGTGAAGGGGACAAGGTCTATATGGAGCCTGGGAAATGCCCTGTGTGTGGTATGGATCTCGTACCTATCGACCCCTCTGCTACTGCGGTGCAGTACAAAATGAATCTCAACCTGTCCCCAAATCCTGCAACGGCAGGTCAGGTAACCAGACTTTCATTTAAGCCTCAAATAACAGGCAATGAGACAGCCGCTGTGCCACTCGACGAAGTACACGAGAAGAAGATGCACATCATCGTTGTATCAAAGGATCTTGGCTGGTATGATCACATTCATCCGGAATATCAGGCGGATGGATCCTATCTCATAGAAGAGACTTTCCCTACAGGAGGTGATTACATCATTTTTGCGGATTATGTTCCGACAGGTTCAACAACCCAAATAGAACGCCTGACACTAAATGTGACTGGCGAACCTAAAAAAGCGGAGCAATTTACTTCCCAATCCCTAAGCACAAAGACGGATGTCTATGATGTAAAACTCGTTCCTGCCGGAGGAATGTTTATGACCAACAATATGAATCACCTCGCTGTCGAAGTTTCCGAAAAAGGCAAGCCGGTGACCAATTTTGAAAACGTGATGGGTGCGAAAGGACACCTGGTCATCATCTCCGGTGATGGTCAGAAATACCTCCACGTTCATCCGGATGAAGTCGATGGCAAATTGGATCTGCATGCACAGTTTGAAACGCCGGGCGTCTATCGCGCTTATTTCCAGTTTCAGACAAATGGCAAACTACATACATCGTACTTTACACTTGATGTGAAAGAGGGGAAAGCTGGTGAATTAAACGCAGGCGATAATCATCATGATCATGGTGACGGCGAACATCAACACGATGCTGGTTCTCATCAACATGGTGAGGGTGAAGAACACAAACATTAATTATGCGGTGATTCCCGCATGAAAAGGATCCATTTTTCTTTTCATGCGGGACATCCATTTTCCCTTACCCGATATCCCTTAGAGATGCCACATCACATATCTCAAATTACAACTCACACATAAAGCATTTAATATGAAATATATTTTACTTCTTATCATCTTCATAAGTTCCATGACCTCTTCGATGGCCCAGGTCAATGTGACTCTTCATATGGATCAAAAATTAGGTGATCTGCCGTTTTCATACGAGACAATTACACAAGGAAACGTGGGGTACTATTTTCAGATGACCCGCATGCAATATTATGTATCAGACATCAGGCTGATCCATGATGGAGGACAGGTGACCATGATCACCGACCTTTATTTTCTGGTGGATCCTGCAATCGATACAGATTTTTCTTTGGGATCTTTTGAATTATCTGAGCTCGAGCAAATCAGTTTTTCTATTGGCGTGGATCCAGCCCATAATCATTTGGATCCATCCACCTATCCGAATAGTCATCCACTTGCACCTCAGAATCCTTCGATGCATTGGGGATGGAATCCCGGATATCGTTTTATTGCCGCAGAGGGTGTAGCTGGCACAGATTCAAATGAGGTTATCCATGACTTTCAAATTCATACCATTGGTGATGTCAATTACAGGACGATAAGCTTAGATCCGGTTGACAATGTAATGGGTGATCAGTTGGTGATCCACATCGAAGCCGATTATGCGGCTTTTATGAATGGAATCGACGCGGCTGCCGGTGTTATTTCTCACTCTTCCTCAGGTCCTTCTCAGTTGCTTGCCGATAATTCAAGATTTGTCTATAGTGTCGCTGAAACGACATCAACCTTGGACCCTGTTCCGGTGGGTTTGTTTGAGCTGTCTCCCAATCCTTCAGATGGAGAGGTCCTGGTGAAATATGATTTTTCAGAAGTTGATTATCCACTGGAATTACTGACGTATGATATCACTGGTCTTCTGATCCAGACGACCACACTGGCATCTTCTCAGGGCACCATTCTTTTAGATTATCTGACACATCCGGGGATGTACATGGTAACCGTCATGAAGGGAGGTCAACATGTAGTAACACAAAAACTTTTGATTCGTTGATATCATGAAAATGATTGTATACGGAATACGTTTCTGTTGGGGCATCATGATGATGTTGTTTGTCTTTGCTTGCAATGATGAACAAGCATTGCCATCGCAGGAATCTGTTTTTAGTCTTCCGAATGGATTTCCCCAACCCGATATTCCGTATGATAATGAATATACACCTGAGCGTTGGGCATTAGGAAAGCGGTTATTTTTTGATACTATTTTATCCGTTGATCAAAGCATATCATGTGCGAGCTGTCACCGTCCCGAATTTGCGTTTACAGATGGCAGAAGGGTTAGCACGGGGGTGGACGACAGAACTGGTTTGCGCAATGCACCCACGCTCACTAATATAGCCTATCATCCATATCTGACTAGGGAAGGAGGTGTGCCGACACTGGAAATGCAGGTATTAGTCCCTATTCAGGAACATGCTGAATTTGATTTTAATATCCTGGAGATTGCCGAACGAATGAAAAAAGATACCACCTATGTGATGGCAAGTCGAATTGCCTATCAAAGGGATCCCGATCCATTCGTTATTACACGGGCGATCAGTTGTTTTGAGCGCACCCTGGTAAGTGGCCATAGCCGGTATGATCAATATCTCGCTGGTGATCTTCTCGCACTGAATGCCACGGAATTACATGGGAAACAATTATTTCTAAGCGAACGGCTTTCCTGCTCCAAATGTCATTCAGGATTTAATTTCACGGATTATCGATTTGATAATACTGGCCTATATGAGAGTTATCAGGATCAGGGACGTTATCGGCTCACCGGTATCGATGCTGACCGGGCCTTGTTTAAGATTCCGACCTTACGAAATCTTAGCGTGACGGCTCCCTATATGCATGATGGATCCTTACCTGATCTGGCTGCCGTCATCGAACATTACAATTCCGGTGGAAAAAATCATCCGCACAAGAGCCCGCTGGTAAGACCGTTACACCTCACGATCGAAGAAAAAAAGGCGCTGCTTTCTTTTCTGAATTCGCTGACAGATGAAAATTTTATTTATAACAAGGTCTTTAGGCCCTAATCAAAAAACTACCTCCGATAGTGAATATCCCGAAGATTCTTTTAATATCCCTCTCTCTGATCATTATGATCGCCTGTGGCAAAGATGAGCCACAGGTGATCTATGATCCGACCCCATATCATTTGGAAGTTGGAAATTTTCCACCCCCTATGCTGCCAACTGATAATCTTCCGACACAAGCCGGAGTGACACTGGGCCGCATGTTATTTTATGAAAAAGCGCTGTCCGGAAATGAAAGTATGTCATGCGCGGATTGTCATTTGCAAAAAGATATGTTTTCAGATATTCGACAGTTTAGTGTCGGGGTGGATAATCTCAATGGACGGCGGCAGGCTATGGCACTTTTCAATCTGGCCTGGCATCGTCGTGGGCTGTTTTGGGATGGTCGCTCACCCACGCTGCGTGATCAGGCATTGCGACCTATTCAGGATCCGTTGGAAATGCATGAATCACTCGACAACGTAGTCGCTAAACTTGGTGAAATGAACATATACCGTGATCAATTTGTCAGAGCATTTGGTTCAGAAACAATTACCTCTGAGCGAATTGGATTAGCTATTGAACAATTTGAATTTACCCTCATTTCCAATGATTCTAAGTTTGACCAATTCCAACAGGGTAACGCCGTATTGTCCGAATCAGAAGAACGTGGAAGACAATTATTTTTCAGGGAGGTGGATCCTTTTACAGGTCAAAAAGGAGGTGAATGTTTTCATTGCCATGGTGGGTTCAATTTTACCAATGATCAATTCATGAATAATGGATTGGATGATGATGCATCCTTTTCAGATCGTGGAAGATTTGAGGTCACTAACCTTCAGACAGATCAGGCCCTGTTTAAGGTGCCTTCACTCCGGAATATTGAATTGACGACACCCTATATGCATGACGGTCGGTTTTCAACACTTGAAGAAGTGATCGAGCATTATAATACGGGAGTGAAAAATTCATCAACCATGGACGAATTGCTTTTTCACAACATTGAGCCGG
>JBBREG010000200.1:0-7355 GCA_038203125.1 Chitinophagales bacterium | reverse complement strand
TTAATGGATTTACGCCTGATTCGTATGTTGATTTATTGAACCATATTATTGTGGGAGACGAGGACCCGAAGTCAGTCGTTTTGATTGATATCGAGCCCTGGAAACAAAATACCCAGATTGATTTTCACGCTACGCGAAAAGTATTGGGTATACATGTTGCGTGTGTTACAGATCTGTACAAAAAGGGAAACCAGCTTTTTTATAAAAATGGAGAGGGCGAAGAAATCCGTGTTAAACGAATTTATAACCGCGTCATCTTTGATGAATTAATTGGGAGAAAAGATCTTGATGTCAAATTTTCATTTACTGAGGATCTGGATGTGAAATGGGTTGGGCATCCGAATTGGTTTTATCGTATTTCAAAACATACAGTTCCGTATTTGAATCATCCTTATGTTCCCAAAACCTATTTCCTCAATGAACTTGAATCCATCCCCGAAGATCTGCATAACTATGTATTAAAACCATTGTATTCATTTTCCGGCAGTGGCGTTGTCTTTCACGTCACACCTGCTGACATTGAAAATGTAATCGATAAATCACAGTACATCCTACAGGAAAAAGTCAAATACGTACCCGTCGTTAAAACGCCAGACGAACCAGTCAAAGTGGAAGTTCGTATCATGTTTCTCTGGCCAGATGATGCTCCCAAGCCGATCATCGTGAATAATCTTGCACGCTTAAGTAAAGGAGAGATGATCGGGGTAAAGTTTAATAAGGATAAATCCTGGGTAGGCGGCTCCGTGGGATTCTATGAATGAATGACGAGGTGCGAGTAACGTATGACGCGGAATGTGAAGGTTGCGTGAAAAGTAATTTTAAATTTTCAGATTTTGGATTGCCTGCATTTTTCAAGGGTAAGATTTAAATTTTTCTTTTGAAATCATATGCCAATCCAATACTCGCATATATCCATCGGTTTACGATCCGGGTATTATTCAGGATATGATTGGCAATAGGCATGTCAGGAGTTTTTCCTTCAATTAATAAGTGATAAGATAGCCATTTGCCATAGGGCTTGATCCTGCAATTTATGTTGATGTACCAGTGTGGAAGGACTTTATATCCCAGATTTATAATCGGCGAAGAATTACTACTTAGATCGTCAAGATTATTTTCAAATTCAAAAAAATATAGGAATGCGTATTTCATGTTCACAGGATCAGAAAAGTTATAAATAGGTCCTTCCTGATCTATAATATTCGTTTGATAATCTAAATCAATATTTCCTTCCCAACCTATACCGACATAATATTTCGGCTTCCTGAATTCAACTGCCAGATGAGGTGAAAAAATATATTTCCGCATGTATCTGTCACCAACCAATATTATCTCATTTTCCAAAAACGGATCAGGGATCGTATAATCAATTTTCAATTTATCATATTTAAAACCAGTACCGAGATTCAGGTGTAAATTTCCCCCAATTTTCCTGCTGACCAGTATTCCGGCATCATAATTATATGGCCTGGTTGTTCTAATATTATAATATTCCAGTCCTCTCTCTTGTACATCAATATTTCCAACCCGCACACCTATTGGATTTATATATGCCCTGAAACTATTGTTGGTTTGTCCGGTAAGAGTCAGGATCGTGAAAGAAAAAAAAACGAAAAGGAAGATTTTAAAATGCATTTTATTTTATGATTCTAGATTCCAGATGCCCAACCCGCACTTCGACTCTCTTTAGTTCAGGCACAACTCACTGACCAATGACCACTCACGCCTCACACTTCACGCCTCACACCTCACACCTCACACCTCACGCCTCACGATTCACGATTCACTCCTTCAGCGGCACCGTAGTAGAGTATTCATTCTTAATCACCTGCGCATAATTTCCTAACAATTCCTCAATTCGCTTGCCGGTCTTGTGCTGGAAAATAAATCCGATGTGATGTTTTTTATGCAGCTTCCACCAGATTTCCTGGTCGGTGAATTGATCATAGTCTGGCTTTTCATATTTGCTAAGCGTCACGATGATGCCAGCCTGAAGATCATCGGCCATAGGCAAATGGTATTTTTTACCTGTCAGCACGCAATGTTCGATGTTGGCCCATTCGGTCCAGAGGCTGATACCACTGGCTGCTTCCACCATATCGGTGAGATGTGCTCCACCACATCGTGAAGCGGTTTCTAGAAATAATATCTCTTTGCCACCATCCCTTACAATATATTCTGAATGACTGGCTCCATGTTTTAATCCAAAGACAGTCAGTACTTCTTTATTAAGGGCCACCAGTTTTTTTGCCAACGCATCTTTGACGCCCATGGTCTTGGATTGAAATATACCACCACCATGTGCAACATCAAATGGTGCATCGAGATATTGAGAACAGCGTGTAAATAAAATTTCATCCTCATAGTTCAGGCTATCCACGTGACAGATCGTACCCGGACGATATTCTTCCAGCAGGTATTCATGTCGCTGTGTGCCGCAATCTTCTGACCACTTCCAAAAAGCATCCGCATCCGCGATTTTCCGGATACCTAAAGACCCTGCATCACGTCGGGGCTTGGCAAGCCATGGACCCGTGCTGGTATCTAAAAATTCTTTGATCGTATCGTCATTAAATAGGGCGGTAAACCCGGGCACCGGTAATTTATGATCCTGCGCTTCGACCCGCATTGATAGTTTGTCATGAAAATGTCGTGCAGTCGTATCCCCCATACCAGGGATACGGAATTCTTCCCTGAGGCGAGCAGCTTTCCAAACATCGTAATCATCCAGGGCTATGATGCGGTCTATTTTCCTCGACCTGAACAGGTGGGCCGTGCCGCTGATCAGCATATTGATATCCCACGACCGGCCATCCGGGCCCGGCATGTAGAAGATATCTTCCAGGTCATCATGCGGCCAGGGGTCATTCTTTGTTTTTTCAGATGTCACCAGGTACACCATATGGCCTAATCGCTTCAGCTGACGGAGGAAGGCACCCCCTTTAAAATCGCTCGCGAGGCAGAGAAATACGTATGTTCTGTCCATGATTAAATGTAGGTATGATTTTACAGTTTTAATAACCTTCCTGGTGAAAGGTAATCGGATAATTGGAAATCAGTTAAGGGTAAAGTGGATCAGGTGATCAGGGTAGTGGGAAGTCGGATTTCGGATTTAGGTCGGTGGATACCAATGTAGGGTTTTTAAAATTGGCTGTTGGGTTCATTAATCCGAATCAGATAATGAGGGGGACTACAGGCAATCGATAGTTCGACGGCATGGAACGGTCTATGGTGTCCATACTGGATTATTAAAAGCTATTCAACTCTGTTCACCAGATGAAAATGTATTTCGTCGAATTCAATTTTGGGGAAAGTGAAAATGTATTTCGTCGAAACCAATTTTGGGAAAGTGAAAATGTATTTCGTCGAATTCAATTTTGGGAAAGTGAAAATGTATTTCGTCGAATTCAATTTTTAAATTTTCTGTTCTGCCGTAGTGAACCGTTATCCAGTCTACGGTATATATCCCGAGTTGGCTAGATCCAATTAGTACCCTTTGCCCCCGGTTACCAAACCGCCCCCCCTGAGCAGTCACGAGGAAATACCTCAGGGAGTCATCGAATCATACTCCTTTCCGCTCCCGCTACATTTCCACAATGAAATGGCAGGATCCCTTCGCTGCGCTTCAACCTGCAACTCCTGCCCCTTCGCACTGCGTGTATCTCCCCAACATTTCTACACTCACTGCGCATCATTTTCTCACTGCGCATCATTTCGAAAACGCCGGGGTATGCCATTTCCTGCAATCTCCGCGCAAGCCCTGCACTCTGTCCCATACTCTCCAGCAACATTTCGAAAATGAAATGGTGGGCACTTCGATATGCTGAGTTTACCGTTCCCCTGGTCAAAGCAATTCAGGAGCAGCAAATAATCATTGAGGAGCAGCAGCGACAAATTGATGAACTAAAGATTCTCGTTGGTGAATTGGTAGTGAGAATGAACAATAAGCCATAGTCAACTACATACACCTGTAAAATCCTGGTCCTTACCCCGACTGCAACCACAGGGGAGCCACATTGTTAACTTGACCTAAGTTTAACTAATTTGCGCCCCGCTTTCAAGGTATGGAGGAACGAAGTAAGAAACGTCAATCGGGACTGATCACGCAGGCGCTGCCCTATTACCCCATTATAGAGCTGATAGACAAGGGGTTCGAGATCCCTCAGTTAGGTAAGAAACGCCGTATCTGGGCACTTTTGCCTCACGACTACTACGATTGTGATAAGAGCTATCCGGTCCTTTACCTCCAGGACGCCCAGAATTTATTCGCTGATGATGCCCCTTTTGGCAGCTGGTCCGTCGACCGCCACCTCCAGGATATGGCAAAAGATGGCTCAGGAGGCGTGATCGTGATCGCTATTGACCACGGCGGCAAGGAGCGGATCCAAGAATATAGTCCCTATCACCATCGCAAATTCGGTGAAGGACAGGGGAAGGATTATGCCAATTTTATCATTGAGACGCTCAAGCCCTACGTGGATAGTCATTACCGTTCCAAACCCCACCGGATCTATACCGGCATTGGCGGCAGCAGTATGGGCGGATTGATCAGCGCATATATTGGAATCGTACATCCCAAACATTTTTCAAAGCTGATGATTTTCAGTCCGTCCTTCTGGTATTCGGATGAAATCTATTTCGACGCATTCAAGTATAACTATACGCTGCCGATGCGGATGTTTATCTATGCAGGCGAACAGGAGACGAAGTTCATGAGCCAGCATATTAATCAGTTTGCTGAAGCATTGTCACATGGTTTTTTTTCCAGTAAACTCACTACCTTTAATATAGTAATTGATCCTAACGGCCAGCACCAGGAGAAATATTGGGGAGATATCTTTCCCGCCGCCGTTAAATGGTTGTTCTTTTCTGAAATAGATGAATAAAAAATGCGGTTAACCTCGCTTGCCTCCCTGGACGAATTGCTGGGGGTTGTAGACATGTTATGTATCCCGGCATCAAAGGAGATGCTTGACCTTTTGCATAGCGAAATATTATCCCTGCTCATCCCGGCAGAAACACTTCCACCTGTTTCGGAATTACTGGCCAATAAAAAAAATAATACACTTCTCTTTTACGGACAGTATAAAGGAACGCGGATCAAAATATTGGTTGCATGCGAATGTGAGAAGCTGAAGGAATCGAATGTGTATTCGATCTGCAAAAAACTATCGATCCGTTCGAAAAGTGAAAATGCTGTTCGTGCGGGTTTGATGGTGCATCACCTTGCTTCAACGGATATTGTGCAGTCTGCTTTTACAGGGTGGACGGCAGGTCAATATGAAATCGGATTTTATAAAAACGGTGATGAAGAAAGTGGTCGTAAAAATGACAGTACGATCTACTCGTATATCCCGCATGGCTTTACGCAGTTTGCTGAGGATGGTATAACCATTGGGTTGGTGCAACATGAAGTCATGACACTTGTCAATGTTCCTGCAAGTCATAAATCACCTGCTGCGTTGGGCAGATGGGCAGAGAAGAGCAGTGAAGAATATAATTATAAAGTCAATGTGATCACCAAAGATCAGTTGCTCAAACTTGGGATGCATGCCTTGCTGGCGGTCAACCGGGGCAGTGAACATGAAGCCCATTGCGTGGTGACACATTATCAACATCCGGAAGCTACAAAGAAAATTGTGCTGATCGGTAAGGGCGTCATTTTTGATACTGGCGGTATTTCGATTAAAAATTCGAAAAACATGCACTATATGAAAAGTGACATGGCGGGTGCTGCTGCTGCATTAGGTACGGTAGAAGCTTGTGCAAGATTAGGATTAAAAGTAAATGTCATAGCGATTGCACCATTGACGGATAATAGTATTGATAACACATCCATTAAGCCGGGTGATGTGATTTCTTCTTATGCAGGAAAATCAATTGAAGTGATTGATACCGATGCTGAAGGTCGTTTGATTCTGGCGGATGCATTGGCGTATGCAGTAAAAGAATTCAAGCCGGATGTTATGATTGATTTGGCGACACTGACAGGTAGTATAGTGGCATCATTGGGGCCGCACGCCGCCGGATTATTTACAAAGAATGATGAATTAGCTGCAGAATTATCAGCGGCTGGCACGATTTCAGGTGAACGCGTATGGCGCATGCCCATGTACGACGAATACCATGATGACATGCAGAGCGATATTGCAGATATTAAAAACTTAAGTGAAAAGCCCTACGCAGGAGCTACAACTGCAGCTAAATTTTTAGAATATTTTACTTCGGATCATCCTGCCTGGGTGCATCTGGATATTGCCGGCATGGCTTTCCAATCCAATGGTTTTGGAAAAAGTTATTGTGCGACGGCGTATGGGGTGAGGTTGTTGGTGAAATGGATCAGCCAGAATTAAAGCTGCATTAGTATGAGATACCTGGTTCTCCTCATCATCCTGCTGGCCATCAATTCGGGATACAGCCAATGTAAATACGTTCGCAATCAGATCGATGAATTTGAAAAGATCCGGGTCACCATTATGAAAGATGTACAAGTGTGCTGGCCAACCTTTTTAGGAGGATATGTTAAGTTTAGTCTGAGGAAAATTGGTGGTTCCACTTCGCTTGGGGTAACTGTTGTCCGAAAGACCCAACATTGTTTTAATAGTGAAAGTGAGTTACTGATCATGACAGATGATGGGGAAATTACCAGACTTCCGTATATCGGTACTTTCGATTGTTCTAATCGCCTAAGTTCATCATCTGATTTTCAGGAATCGTATTCAACATTTGAAATCACCGAAGATCAATTGCTTTTTTTAGAAAAAAAGAAGATGGTCAAAATAAGGTTATATGGTTCAGATGGAGTAATGGAGTATAATATCGATACCAATAATTCTTCCAAAGAAAAAGGCCTCACCTATTTTATGGTCCATGCAAAATGTATCCTGGACATTTAACCATTATTGAATACGTGTGTAATTGGATCCTTCCCGGTCAACATACATTCAGCCTGTTTTCCGTATTTTCAATCTCAATCTAATCAAGGTGAGATGAAAAAATTCATGCCAATACTTTCCGTTATTATTTTTTTCCCCTGCATAATGGTTGGGCAGGACACTACGTCTACTGTTTTTGCTCCTCTCGGCGCTACCTGGCATTATTCTGAATATGTCCTCTTGGATCCTGCTGTAGGTTATTTTAAATATGAAGTCACAAAAGATACATTCCTGCTTGGTTATGAGGCAAGGGAAGTAGCGTGTCTGCAGTATGATTATGCGATTGAGGACTTTGTGAGAAGAGGTGAGCTGGATCAGTATGTATCAACAATAGGTGACAGGGTGTATTACAAAGTGCGTGAACAATTTTATCTGTTGTATGATTTTGGTGCTGCACCGGGTGATACGATCCATTCACGG
>JBBREG010000199.1:0-7366 GCA_038203125.1 Chitinophagales bacterium | reverse complement strand
TATCCCATCAAAGAAGGTCAATATGGCGGAGGCACATATTTGGGCATCCGGGGTGATGTAAAAATGACCGACATGGAAAGTTTTTACTCGAAGAATTTCACTGCTGTCATGGGGGAGATACAAAAAACAAAGATTACGCCTGCCAGCATGCCCCTCGGTATGTATTACACCTGGGATATGGAAAAAGGTATGACCAATATGGCTGCTGCGATTGGTGTGCCAGCGGGCACCTCAGCTCCGGCCGGTTTTGAGATTGCAAATGTCCCTGCCAATAAATCCCTGACGATGATCTATACAGGTGGTTATCATGGTTTAGGTTCTGCACATATGGGTTTTGAGGATTACATCAAGACAAATAATCTGACACAATTATCTCCCGTGCTTGAAGAATATATAACGGATCCGGGCTCGGAGCCTGATTCTAATAAGTATGTTACACAGATTACGTACCTGGTTAAATAGCTTGCGGCGTGCAATTTGCATTTTGCAGCGTGCAGCTTTTCTGCGTATTTCTGCGATTTCTGCGGGTAACTAGATTATGTAGTGGTCAGTGGTCAGTTCGCTGGCACGTGGTAAACGGTCCCTGCATTGTGTAGTGATCCGTTTTGGCAGTAGAGGCGCGATGCATCATGTCTCTACTGCCAAAACAGCACCCTTGATCTTTGTTGCTAACATTATTTTTTAAAATAATGATACCGGCATTGAATGACTTGTATTTTTTGATCCCTGCCTTTTGTTCCAATGACCCTGTATACGAGGCGATGTTCATGATCTATTCTTCGTGACCAAAATCCACTGAGTTCATGTTTTAGTGGCTCAGGGTTTCCTAACCCTTTGAATGGATTTAATTGAATGGCATGAAGAAGTTCCCGGATTTTTTCAAGTTTGGTCTGATCAAATTCAATCCAGTAATTGAGATCTTCCCATGCGTTGGGAGTGAACTCGATGTTCACTTTTTAGAATCGATTTTCGGATCATACGAGATCATGTTGTCTTCTTCCAATTGTCGCATGGAGTCTAATAGTCTTTGACGGTTGGTCTCTGGAGAGAGCAGATAATGTGTTTCCGTTAGTGAATTGTATTCCTTCAATGAAAGAATTACAACTGCGTCATCCTTATTGGTACGCGGCACGACGATGACCTCGGAAGAGTCAGCTACGAGGTTGAAAAAATAAGTGATTCGGTTGCGAAGATTTGAAATGGTTATTGCCTTCATAATTTGGTACGAAATTACGTACAATATTCTGTACTTATTTATGAATATATCTTTTATCAGTTTTAGCATTCCGGTGGTTCAGCGTCCTTTCTTGCCTTAGCCTCCAACCTCGGTTTATTGTTGCTGTGCCAATAAACGTTCCCTGCATTCTCTAGTCATTCGTTTCTGCGAAACATCATTCTTTCGAAACGCCGGGGGTTTTGAAAAGTATTCTCAGCATTAGCGTTTGCCTTTGTCTTCAGAGCTTTCGCTTTTGCTTATCTTTTCATCATCTTAAAATTGGCCCAGCTGATGGCTTCCTTCCCCCAGCGACGGCGGATGTGATCGAGTTGCTGGAGGAGAGAGATTTCTTCTTCCGTGTTGTCGAAAAGATTGAGTTGGATATTGCCATTGACGAGGCCGCTGAACTTGATGCCGATGAGGCGGATGAGTTGGCGGCGTTCGTAGACTTGTTCGAAAAGCTCGAGGGCATAGCTGATCAGTTGGCGTGTCTGAGCTGTGTACGGGATACGTTTTTGTTTTGTAAAGGTGTTGAAGTCGGCATAGCGGATCTTGACCGTGATACAACTGGTAAGGCGTGCATCTTCGCGGAGGTCAAAGGCAAGCTCATCAACCATGCCTCCCAATAGAGCCCGGATAAAATTCATGTCGAGTGTATCCTCGCTGAAGGTGCGTTCCTTGGACATGGATTTTTGTTCGCTGTAGGGGATGACCTGGCGGCGATCGATGGCGTTGGCGCTTTCCCACAGGAACTGGCCCATCTTGCCAAATTCGCGTTCGAGCAAAGGATGGGGGATCTCGCGGAGCACGCGGATCGTCCGTACGCCCATGAAGCTGAGTTTTTTATAGGTCTCCTTGCCGACGCCGGGGATCTTGCTGGTAGAGAGCGGGGCAAGGAATTCGCGTTCTTCCCCGGTGGGGATCTCGCGCATGCCATTTGGCTTGGCTTCGCCGGTACCTACTTTGGAGACGAGCTTGTTGACGCTGAGGGCGCAGGAGATGGGCAGGCCCGATTCTTTGATGATACGTTCGCGCAACTCTGCTGACCACTTAAAACAACCGAAATACCTGTCCATACCCGTGAGGTCAAGATAAAATTCATCGATCGAGGATTTTTCGAATACAGGTGCTTCGCCGTCGATGATCTCGGAGACGAGGGCTGAATGGCGGGTGTAGGCATCCATATCACCACGCAGGACGAGGGCCTGTGGGCACAGACGGAGGGCCATTTTCATCGGCATGGCGGAGTGTACACCATAGCGGCGGGCTTCATAACTGCAGGAGGCGACGACACCGCGCCCCCCTATACCGCCAATGATCAGGGGTTTGCCTTTGAGGCTGCTGTCGCGGAGACATTCTACGGAGACAAAAAAAGAATCCAGATCCAGATGAAGGACGGCCCGATCGTACATAGACCAAATATAGGGCAATATTTGACGTATTTTTAGTCATATAAAAATAAATTGAGGTAAATTTTATTTACCAAACCGTACAGACCTAAACCGCAGTCTAGAAGATAAGAACTAATTAACCTCTAACTTTAGAACGTGAAAATATACCTCATCCCTCTCCTGCTCGTGGTCCAGATCTTCGCTGCTCAACCCGCCATAGCTATCAATACAAGATGTCAATCGATTGAAACAGAAACAGATAGCACCGGAAGTGAGCCGGTGAAAAAAATGGATGCGCTCAGCCTTACGGCCTATGTAACAGCTGTGACGGCGATTGCCAGTCTTTTCCTCGTACCGGCCTTAAGCCTGGCACTTTTCCCTGCGGGAATGGTGATGGGTATTATTGGAATTGCGCGGGGCAGACGGAAAGGGTATAAAAACAAAAAAGGTTGGGGATTAGCCCTGGCGGCTGTGGTCCTGGGCGGAGCTTTTACCCTCCTGTTTATGACGGCTTTTGTTGTCGCGATCCTTTCTTTTGCTTAAGGTTAAAAAGATTGAAACAGGAATAGTAATTCAAAGAAAAAGACTACTTTTGCCCCCTGTTTTTTAATCAAAGTATCAATATGGCTCATCATAAATCCGCCAAGAAAAGAATCCGCCAGGACGCCATCAAACGTCTCCGCAACCGTTATTACAAGAAAACAACCCGTACGTCCATCATGAAACTGAGGGATATGACGGACAAAGTAGAAGCAGCTACCTTCCTTCCGAAGGTGATCAGCCTCATCGATAAACTTGCCAAGAGAAATCTGTGGCACAAAAAGAAAGCATCCAACCTGAAGTCTTCCCTGATGAAAAAGGTAGCGCATCTTTAACACACCCATTAAGGCAGCTATTCGAATAGCCTAACTAGTGAGGCAAATTGGGAAACCGATTTGCCTCACTCTTTTTTATCCTCCTGCCTCCAGCCAGCCAGAAATTGGTCGGGGGACATCACTGTCAACGAACTCCATTTATAATCCCTGATATTCCGGGTTATTAAAATCTGACTCCCACTACCTATTGCGGAGAAATTTTGAAGGGCATCTTCAAAATCCCGGAATGAAAATTGAAGTGCATCTAAGACAACTTGTCTTTCGAGGAGTGTAAAGTCAAATAATGAAGGAAGCGTTGTAAGTCTTTCAATGACTTTGTCATGTGAGGCAAATCTCCTGAGAACGTAATAACAATTAGAGAAAACAATCCCTGAGGTAAATAATGTAACCTTTCCCTTTTCTGCCAACGTAAAGAGCTTGAGCGCCGGTTCTGCGGAAGGAGATCTATCCAAAAGGAAGTCAAGTATTATATCACTATCGACGAATACTTTATCCATGCTTTTTAATAATCTCTCCAGAAGTTCAGTTTTTAGGTACTTTTTTAATTACCCAATACCCAAACAACGAACCTGAAATAGCTCCTAACGCATTGGCAACCATATCTGCCAGTTCATAACTCCGTCCAATGGTCACTGTATTCTGGCCATATTCAAGTGCTATCCCGATCAATGTAGACAAAATGATCGTCGACCAAAAAGCCTGGGGGCGCGTCAGCTTGTTCGGTCGAAAAAACGCATTATAGATCAGAAAGCTCCAAATGGCATACATCCCAAAATGACCAACTTTATCTGCATACGGTATCCCGAAGAGCTGAAGATTTGTCTTTCCTCCAGGCAGGAGTGAAAGCACAATGATCAGGCACCCCCACAGGACAGGAGGCAACCAATTAAATTTACCTTTTATCATGTGAATAGAAAAGAACCGATCAATGCGCTGTTAGTTCTTTGTATGCATCAGCATCCAGAAGACCTTCCACTTCTGCCGGATCGGACGGAACAATTTTAATGACCCAACCCTTGCCATACGGATCGCTGTTGATCAGCCCGGGATCATCACCACCGGAATCTGACAGATCTGTATTAAACTCGAGGACCTCACCACTCACCGGCATAAAAAGATCTGAGGTGGTTTTCACTGCTTCGACTGTGCCGAAGATGGCATCCTTGTCAAGTTTTTCTCCTACCGTTTCTACCTCGATGTACACGAGTTCGCCGAGTTCGCTCTGTGCAAAATCAGTGATCCCCACCAGCGCCACGGGGCGACCATCCGGCGTTGTTTCATCAGTCATTTTAACCCATTCATGTTCGCGGGTGTAGCGGAGGTCGGCAGGAAAATTCATAGGATTGGTTTTTGATTATGGCACAAAATAGAGGATTTATTTGTGCGTGCAGGATTACATTTTATGAAATTAGTTGGGTTCAGGTAAGCATTATGAAATCAAACCGTAGTGAATCTCATGCCTGATATGCATGCTTTGAATTCACGAAAGGACGTTGAAATCCACCTAAAAGTCAGGGTCAAAAAAAGTCAGAAAAAGGTATGTGGATAACTATCCGGGGGCCATGACAATCAACACGTTATCCCCTAGTGGCACTACTAGTAGTGGCACTCCTAGTAGTGCCACTAGCGGTGAAGGGGGTTTTGGGAGAACTGATTGGTTGAAATTTCATTTGAGTGCATAGCTTTGAGGTCATATCCACAATGACCACTACCAGGGAATGCAGATAAACGGATCAGACCTACTTCACGAATCGATATTTGTCAAAACAGACAACACACCTTTCCTCATTGCAGGACCCTGCAGTGCAGAGACGGAGGAGCAGGTGATGTGCGTGGCATATCAACTGGCTGAGGCGAAGGTTGATCTCTTTCGTGCAGGCATCTGGAAGCCTCGCACCCGACCGGGTGTGTTTGAAGGAAAAGGATCGATCGCGCTTCCATGGTTACAACGGGTAAAACAAGAAACAGGTCTTAAGACAACTGTTGAGGTAGCCAATGCCAAACAAGTAGATAAAGCGCTTGCATTTGGAATTGATGTGCTTTGGATCGGGGCCCGTTCGACAGCGAATCCATTTTCAGTGCAGGAAATTGCGGATGCATTACGGGGTGTTGATATTCCTGTGATAGTTAAAAATCCTACCAATCCGGATCTGGAATTGTGGATCGGAGCTATTGAACGCGTCCAGGCTGCGGGGATAAAAGATATCGCCGCCATTCATCGTGGGTTTTCATCCTATGCAAAGTCCATGTATCGCAACGAGCCGTATTGGGAGATTCCGATTGAATTGCGAAGACGGATGCCGGGGCTTCCGTTGTTCTGTGACAACAGTCATATCTGTGGTAACCGCGCGGAATTATTGAATGTGGCACAGTATGCCATGGATCTCAACTATGATGGACTGATGACGGAAACACATTGTGATCCGGATCATGCATTGAGCGATGCGTTTCAACAGATCACGCCAGCTACATATGCATTGCTGATCGATAAACTTGTGCTGAAGCGTGAGATGATCGATGACCGCGATCTTATTGAATACATGGATTCGATTCGACATGAGATCGATGAGCTGGATCTCAAAGTATTGGATCTGCTCAGTAAACGAATGAAACTGAGTGAAGAGATCGGCAAACACAAAAAACATAATCGGATTTCTATCTTACAGCTTAGGCGATGGAATGATATCCTTGACAAGGCGAAGGATATGGGCAAGGAACGCGGGTTGAGTGAAGGATTTATTTCGAATTATCTGAGTGCGGTGCATCAGGAAAGTATTGCCAGGCAATCCGGCATCAGAGCGGATGAATAGTTTAAAAGGTTATTGGCTTATACGTTTATAAGCTTATATCGTGACCATCAGCACGTTTCTAATTTTTCGATGCGATCAAATTTGTAGTATTGTTCTATGCTTTCACTTTCTCTCCAGGTAGCGTATCTGTTTTTGCTGGCTCTCCCGATCGCCTGTATCGCGTGGACGGTCACGCATGAGGAGATCTTTAAGGAGCCAAGAGAATATTGTGTCCGGAAATCCAAATCCAGTAAATCTATTCTGGTCCAAAAATTCTTTTATCTCTTCACGTGTGAATATTGCTTTAGTCATTATGTGACGATTTTAGTGTTGGTGATCACAGATTATCAGTTATTATTTCCCGGATGGCGCGGCTATGTGCTGGGTGGTTTTGCGCTGGTGTGGATAGCGAATGTGTATATGAATCTTTTTGGATTTATCCGGGTGGGGGTGAAGGAGACGAAGATGGAGGCGGACATGGAGGAGTTGAGGTTGAATGAGGAGAAGAAGAAGAGGGGGTTATGAGGGTTGTGAGGGTTATGAGGGTTATGAGGGTTATGAGGTTATGAGGGTTATGGGGTTATGAGGTTATTCGGCTATGCAATTTGTCTAATACGTTTAGATGCACCATCTTCCGAGGGAGTGTTGAGTGGGTTGAGCATTGTTTCCTTCGGAAACAAAAGGTTTAGAAAGTTTAGAAATGGGGTTTTGACTGCTTGAAAATAATCCATCCTTTGGAAATCAATTTTGCTTGCAATTCATAGATAGTCCTGAAGGGACCACATTTATGTAACGGCGGGTTGAACCCGCCGCAGAGATGCAGCCCGCAGGGCTGCGTCTCAAAAAATGAGTCTCAGTCATTTTTGTGTCTGGGGTACAATTCAGAGAATGGATTGTTAACACTATTCCATTTCTTCCTCAGCAACTAGTTCATAGGAATTTCAGTGATGTAGATTCTGTTGTAAACGAAATAACTTTTGACACTTCTTGGTCTATAATGGTGAAACGAAATAACCACATGCGATTTCTCACTCGCGTAAGATGGGCGTATGTCATTCGAAGGACAGGGGGCGTTGAGCCAGTAGGAGAGGTTTT
>JBBREG010000198.1:0-7380 GCA_038203125.1 Chitinophagales bacterium | reverse complement strand
CAGTGATGATGTGGTGAAGAAAAGGTTTGTCTGCAACCTGGATGCGTGCCTGGGCGCCTGCTGCTGGGAAGGAGAGTGGGGTGCACCTCTTTTGGAAGAGGAAGTCGATATCATTGCTTCTGTTTGGGATAAGGTAGCTCCGCTTTTGTCAGAAGAATCTCAGAAGGCAGTGTTAAAACAAGGTTTCGGAACTCACTTTGGAGAAGAGGGTGAAGTATTAGGAACGCCTTTGATCAAAAAAACCGGTGCCTGTGCTTATCTCATCTGGGATGGAAAAGGAATTGGAAAATGTGCTTTTGAAGTGGCACATGCAGCGGGTATCATCAATTGGCCAAAACCGATCTCCTGTCATATGTACCCGATCCGTGTCAAATATCGCAAAGACGGATCCCAGATCTGGAACTACAGCAAATGGGATATCTGCGCACCCGCATGCAAGAATGGTAAAAATCTGAATGTGCCTTTGTACAAATTTCTGAAAGGTCCTATCGTCCGCGCAAAGGGTGAGGAATTCTATCAACAGCTTGAAGCGTGTGCAGAAGCTGTCGAGTAAGTTAGAAACTAAACTTACTAAACAGAGGGCTTTTAAACGAAACTATTCCAAACTCTGTGGTATACAGATATTCTGCCTGACAACATTACCATTGCCGTCGGGAGATCATTAACTTTATCACTAATGGAAGCATATGCACTTGCCCTTACCTATGCCATCCCGATCTTCCTCCTGCTGATCGGAATAGAAGCCCTCATCTCATGGCGCATGGGTATCGCGATCAACAGAGGCGCTGATATGATCTCCAGCATGAGCTCAGGTGTTACCAACATTCTCAAAGATGTACTGGGATTGTCGATCATCATCGTCAGTTATGCCTGGCTGGTGGAGCGCGTAGCCATCTTTGAAATAAGCAATGTGTGGTATGTATATGTTATCGCATTTGTAGCAAAAGATTTTGCGGGGTATTGGATACACAGGTTGGAGCACACTATCAATTTTTTGTGGAACCGGCATATCATTCATCACAGCAGTGAAGAATTTAATTTGTCCTGTGCGTTGCGACAAAGTATATCTGAAGTGTTTTCGTACGTGACCCTCTTTTTATTGCCTGCAGCGATCCTGGGTGTGCCTGCAGAAGTGATTGCTGTTATAGCTCCGCTCCAGTTGTTTGCTCAGTTCTGGTATCATACGAGGCTCATCAGGAAAATGGGTTGGCTGGAATATATCATTGTCACGCCCTCACATCACCGGGTTCATCACGCGATCAATCCGGAATACATAGACAAAAATTACGGCCAGATCTTCATCATCTGGGATAAAATGTTTGGCACCTTTCAACCGGAATTAACCCAAGTGCCAGCCGTGTACGGTGTTAAAAGACCTGTGCGCACATGGAATCCATTCTTAATTAATTACCAACATATCTGGTTGTTAATCCGGGATGCATGGAAGACACGTAGATGGTCTGATAAAATAAAGATCTTCTTTATGCCGACAGGCTGGAGACCGGATGATGTGGCTACGGACCATCCGGTTGCTACGATCGATGATGTATATGGTTTTGAAAAGTATGATTCACATATTTCAAAACACCTGTTGACCTGGTCCTGGATCCAATGGTGGGTCATCCTGGCGCTGACACTATTTTTATTCTACAGATTCGCGGAGATCGGATTCCCCATTGTATTTCTGCATGGACTGTACATATTTGTTGCAGTGTTCAGTATGACTTCCCTGATGGACCTTGCACGGTATGCCTGGATTGCCGAATGTGTAAAATTTATTCTGGCGATTGGCATTCTTCTCGTGGGACATGGTGATTGGTTTGGTATAAACGAAGTCATTCCAAATGGAAGTTATCTACTTGGCATCTATGCGATACTATCTTTTATCGCCGGCATTTATTTTCAATATGCAGAAGCAGGATGGCGAAATTATTTTTTTAATAACCAAACATCCTGATACCAATTATTCAGCAACAGTTTTCGGATGTAAATGCCGAAATGATTTAATTGCAAAAAATGCACTCGCCATCATTAATATACTTCCCAGAAAAAAGGGAGCACCGGGTAAATAAATAACACTTCCCGGCCGAATGGACCAGGCAAACAAATTTGTCATCATGGGCGGCCCGACTACAGATGTAGCACTCATCAGGCTTGTTAACGCTCCCTGTAATTCACCCTGCTCCCGTACACCCACCTGGCTGGTAATGGTAGATTGAAGGGAAGGACCGGCAATGCCACCAAGACAATACGGAACCAGGAATGCCAGCATCATCCATCCTTTAGTCGCAATGCCAAATAAAAACATCCCCACTGCATACAGGATCAAACCAATATAAATACTACGCGCATCACCCAATTTTTTATTTACAAATCGTGGTAATACACCCTGCACCAGACCCACCAGGAGTCCAACCACACCCAATGAAATTCCGATCATTTTTTCATCCCATCCAAATCGCTCGATGGTATAGAATGACCAGTTACTTTGTACAGCATGCGCAGCCAGATAAACAAGTACCATGGCGATCAGAAGATTTCCAAGATTCGGATATTTTTTAAGGTGCGTTAGAGAGCCAATCGGATTCGCCCGCTTCCAGTCAAATTCACGCCGATGTGCTTTGTCCAGCGATTCGGGAAGAATAAAAAATCCCCAAAGAAAATTGAGAAAACACAAACCTGCAGCTGCAATAAACGGCACTCTCGGCCCAAATCCTCCCAGCAAGCCTCCAATGATCGGCCCAAGGATAAACCCCATACCGAATGCAGCCCCAACCATTCCGAAATTCTGTGCCCGATCCTTATCCGTACTGATATCCGCTATGTAAGCCGAAGCAGTTGTAAAGCTGGCTCCAGTGACTCCGGCGATAATACGTCCTATAAATAACCATTCCACAGAGGGTGCCCAACTCAACAAAATATAATCCAACCCAAATCCAAAAAGAGAGATCAACAAGATTGGGCGTCTGCCATATTTATCACTGAGGTTGCCCACAATCGGAGCAAAGACAAACTGCGTTAATGAAAAGGCAAAAAGTAACCATCCATTCAGGCTGGAGGCCCGCCCGATATCCACGCCTTCCATTTGCTGGATAAGGCCGGGCATCACCGGTATAATAATGCCCCAACCTATAATATCGATCAGCAGCGTGATAAATATGAAACCTATGGCAGCTTTCCGGTTAGAGGACATGCGAAATCGTGGGCTTTAACTGTTGATAGGGTAGTTCGGGTGCAAATTTTAGGAGGGAGGGCGAAAATAATAGAATAAATCCTGCTATATATTTTCAATAGAACGCAACCTGGAGTTGACCACAGGGATTGACTTTATGTCGGCCTGATTTGATAATCCATGGTAAAGAAGTTACTTTTGCGAGGCTTTTTTGGGACGGGTTTTGAAAATCCCCCAACAAAATCTCCAAAACCAAGCATAGGTTATTGATAAACAACAAGGTATATATAGTATTTTATTATGGCATTAATTGGCACAATTCGTAAAAATAGCTGGGTCCTGATTGTAATGGTGGCCCTTGGGATGGGTGGGTTCATTCTCATGGACATGGTTGGCGCTGCTTCGAAAGCTAGTGGTAACCAATTTGTCCTGGGTTCCGTCAACGGAGAAGATATCGACTGGAATGACTTTCAGCGGGCAGAGCGTATCCTGTATCCCAATTCAACAGGTGATACCTATGGTCAGCGTAACTACATCTGGAACTACATGGTGGAAGAGCAACTCATCAATGAGGAGGCAGAAGCCCTCGGCCTCAGCATAGGTGAAGAAGAAATGGAGGACCTCCAGTTCGGCAGCCGTCTCAGCCCGATCATTCAGCGCAATTTCCGCGACCCGAATACAGGTCAGGTCAATATGGAAAACATCAACCAGATCAAGGCCAACCTCGGCACCGGCAAACTCCAGCCACAACTGGAGGAGTTCTGGTCATTCCAGACTGGTGAGGTGAAAAAAGACAGGTTACAGCGTAAGCTGATCAATATTGTTAAGAAAGGAATTTATACACCCACCTGGCTTGCGACTCAAATGCAGGCCGAACAAGGTTCATCAATGGATGTGAAAGTGGTACGTGTGCCCCTCGACACTATTCAGGATAGCGCCATCACACTGACAGATGAGGATTATAAAAAATACATGGCGGAAAACGCGGGCTTACTGAAGCGTAAAGAAGAATTCCGAACAGTGGAATTTGTGGTATTTAATGTTCTTCCAACTGCTGAAGACACAATGATCGTACGTCAGCAAATCGCTGAGCGTATTACCGCTTTCCAGGAAACTCAAAATGATTCTCTATTCGTAGAAAATAATTTCGGGATCATTGATGATGCCTATTTTAAAAAGGCCGATCTCTCTCCTGCTATTGCAGATACAGTATTTGATCTTGCTGTGGGTGCTGTCTACGGACCTTATATCGATGGTGCCGAATATCGTGCCCTAAAAGTTTTAGGAAAGAAAGTTATTGCGGATTCAGTTCAGTCCCGTCACATTTTATTGCGTGCTGAAAATCCTGCGGATATTGCTTCTGCCTCGTTACGGCTGGATAGTATCAAGAGTGTGATAGAAGCAGGACAAGGTCGTTTTGATTCTCTGGCCATGCGTTTTAGCCAGGATGGCAGTGGTCCGAAAGGGGGAGACCTTGGGTATTCTGGTCCAGGTCGGATGGTAAAGCCATTCAATGATCTTCTTTTTTATAAAGCAGAACCCGGAGAACTTCACCTGATTACAACTCAATTTGGTGTTCACCTGGTTGAAGTAACCGGCCGCAAGGTGATCAACAATAACCAGGGCGTTAAATTGGCTTTCCTCACAGAACCGATCGTACCATCCGAAGAAACCCAAACAGCACTGTATGATAAGGCACTTGAATTTAGCGGTCAGAACAGAACTACAGAAGAACTTAAAAAATCAGTTGAAGCAAATCCTGAACTGAGCATTGAAACTGCGCAAGGTTTGACTATGAATGCGTATCAGTTTTCTACGTTAGGTAGTGGCGGTACATCACGTGACATTATCAGGTGGGCATTTACACCAGAAGCGAAAGCAGGTATGGTAGCGCCTGAAGTATATATCTATGATGAACCTACATTGTTTTACAATGCACGTTATGTCGTTCCGGCATTGAAAAGCGTCATCAAACCCGGCATATCCAACCTTGCTGATGCAAAAGAGAACTTCACTGCCCAGGTGATGAAGCACAAAAAAGCTGAATATATCGCATCCCAGATTCAGGGCAAAGATGTTGAAACTGTTGCTGCGCAATACGGTCTTAAAATTGACACACTCGATAATGTGAATTTTGGGATGAATTACCTTCAGAATTATGGTAACGAAACTGCACTGGTAGGTAAATTAGCTAATCTACCTCAAGGCCAAACTTCAAAACCGATTATTGGAAATGATGCGGTCTTTGTAGCCCAGATCTTAAGCAAAGCAGAGGCAAGTCTTGCTACAGATATAACTGCTACACGTAATCAATTATCCATGCAGGCGAGAGGAAGTGTTGATTCCCGCCTGATGGAAGCTGTGAAAGAATCCGCAACGCTGAAAGACAACCGGTATACCTTCTACTAACAGAAAGAAAACTGTTTAAAAAAACAATTGCCCGGTCTTGTTCAGATCGGGCAATTTCATTTTATAAGACTTCGTTAACAGGTTTGATGGTACATCATATCCCCGCTCTTATCATTGGTGCCATGTGTTTGTTTTCATGCAAGCAGGCACCCACCAAAACCGTGGTCGATCCGGTACTCGGCTATAAAACCACGTATACACTTATGTCAAGGGATACCACCTATAATGGTCCTTTTGAAAAAGTTGATTCTGCTGGCGTCCTCCTTGAACGAGGTCAGTATACCAAAGGACAATTGACCGGTATCCGCGAACTCTTCTATCCTGATGGAAAAGTAAAGGTGCGCGAGCGCTACCAGGATGGCCAGATTACGGATCTCTATGAATATTTTCACCCAAATGGAAATGTTCAGTTAAAGGGGTATTACATTAACGGTGAGATGTATGGTGCCTGGAAAAAATACCATGATAACGGGGCTTTAGAGGATGAGGTGCTAATGGCAAAAAACGAAGAGCAGGGACCTTTCAAAGAATATGCCAGGGATGGTAAGATACAGGCAGAGGGCAATTATCTTCATGGCCCAAACGAAGATGGCGTATTAAAACTGTACGATGAATCCGGAACCTTATACAAAACGATGTGGTGCGATCTTGGCAGATGTCATACTACCTGGGAAAAGAAATAGTTTTCTAATTCTCCTGTGCCTGACATATATCAGTGTTGTATCCGGCCAACGCGGAGGCGAACGTGTATTTGAATTTATTAATCTACCGGTGTCTGCCCGAGCAACAGCTCTGGGCGGCAGCCAGATTGCTGCATGGAGCGATGACTACAGTCTCGCTGGTGGAAATCCCGGTGTGCTCAACGCCACGATGAGCAACAGTTTTATTTTTCAAAACAATTTTCATTTTGCGGGTATTGATAATGGGTATGCAGGCTATGCACGATTCATGCCTGCATTGAATGCAACAGTGCAGGGCGGAATTCATTTTGCAGCGTATGGAGAATTTACGTCAGCGGATGAAACAGGAAATGTGTCCGGTACTTTTAAAGCAAATGAATTGGCGATCCAGGCCGGTATTTCAAAAGTTTTCAGCGACAGAATTTCCACAGGTATATTACTCCGGTATGTACAATCCACACTGGAGACATATCAGTCATCGGGGGTGGTCATGGATGCAGGTATGTCATATAAAAGTGAAGACGGGTTAAATCATTATGCATTTGTCATCCGGGGTTTTGGTGCGCAGTTGTCAAAATATTATGAGGATGATGAAAGAGGCCGTATGCCGGTGGACATCCAGGTCGGCTATTCCAAGCGTCTACAATATGTACCCTTCCGGTTATCGATCCTGTTGCATGATCTCAATCGTTGGGACTTACGTTATGATAGCCCGCTTGATGAAAACACAGGTGTCGGTTTTGGTGAGGAGCCACGTGAGCCCAGTGAATTTGGACAGAAAGTTGATAATGTTTTCCGGCACATCACATTTGGTGGTGAGTTTTTAATTGGTAAAAAAGAAACGCTGCAGCTTCGGCTTGGATACAATCATCAGCGTCGTAAAGAATTATCAGTTGTGAATCTTCGCAGCCTTTCAGGATTTTCTGCAGGTGTAGGTATCAACCTGAGGGCTTTCGTACTTGATTATGGTTTCGCTGTGTATCACCAGGCCGGTTCCTCCAAACATCTTGGACTGCGTGTGAATCTTGATCAATTGAAGCGCAAGCAAATAGTCGATTAGTAACGAATTACAAGTGATGAATTACAAATGACGAATTACAAATGACGAATTACGAGTGA
>JBBREG010000197.1:0-7390 GCA_038203125.1 Chitinophagales bacterium | reverse complement strand
CGACCTTATATGAGTGTCGGAAGAAATATCCTTTATCCACGTCAGGTATTTTTAAAAGCCATGACGGGAAATTCATTTTTAGATATACCATATGGAGATGATGACCTGACGATTCAGTCGCTGCCATCATCTGTTCAATATTTTGTTTGTTATGAAGAGAAGGCGCATGTGTTCAGTGACTCTGCAACGACATGGAATGGATGGTGGAAACAGAAACACAGGCATATGTCTGCTGGACATCACTATTCTTTTCAGCATTGGTGGCGGCCCGGGATATTTGGAATAGCGTTAATCATTCACTGGATTATATTGGTGTTCCTTTTCTTTTGCTTTCCTGCAATTCGTTTTTTCCCGGTGTTTTTCATCGGGCTTGGAATCAGGTGGTTGTGTTATGGAATATGGGCATCGTCTCTTGGAGATCGGGATACAGTAAAGTATTATCCACTGCTTGAATTCCAATATGCCTTCTATCTTGGTGCCATGGGCATCTTTACATTGTTCAATAAAAAGAAAACATGGAGCTGATTGATCGATATTTTCCGGAATTAGATGATGAGAAGCGAAATCAATTAGTCGCTTTGGGACCATTGTATACTGAGTGGAATGAAAAAATTAATGTGATCAGTCGAAAGGATATTGACAATCTATACCTGCATCATGTGCTGCATTCACTTGCACTTGTAAAATCAGGACAAATCAGGTCCGGGATGAAAGTTATTGATATTGGGACAGGCGGGGGATTTCCTGGCATCCCGTTGGCGATTATGTATCCTGATGTTCAATTTACGCTCCTTGACGCTACTTCAAAAAAAATTAATGTAGTTCGGGAAGTTGCAGCTGCCTTGAATTTGCAAAATGTAATTCCTGTACATGCACGCGCAGAAGAACATAAAGGAGAGTATGATCTCGTAATGAGCCGCGCAGTGACTTCTTTGAAGCAATTAGTCGTCTGGACAAAACATCTCTCGCATCACTGGCTTTGTCTCAAGGGAGGCAGTCAGCGTGATATGCGCAAAGAATTACTTCCCATATTTAAAATGTCATTCACGCCCGTCAATACTTATTTCTCTGAAGCATATTTTTTGGAAAAATGGATTGTGGAAGTCGTGAAATCGTGAGCCGTGAATCGAAGGCGAATCATGACGTTAGAAAAATCCAAAATCCAAAATCTCACGCCCCAATGTGATGGCACCTCGTTCAATCATATAATTTAAATCGTAAACATCTCTCTGACTAACATTTTCATACGGAAAAGAAAATAGGAATTATCGGATCAGGTGTCGTAAGTGTGTCCCTGGCAAATGGATTGATCGGTCATGGATACCAGGTGATGTGGTAAGGGATTTTTATTTTTGATTCTACGGCTTTACTGAATCGACAGGAAATCTCACGCAGAGACGCTGAGAACATAGCGTAAAAAGTAACGCAAAGAATGTTTCCCACAGAACTCGCAGAAATTCGCAGAGAACACTTCGACTCCGCTCAGTGACCGGAGATTCACGATTGACGAAAAGATCGCTCAGAGACGCAGAGTAGGCAGAGAAAAGAATGTCCCGCAAAGGTCGTAAAGTGCATTTTCTCACGGTTCTCACGGTTCTCACACTCTCACGGTTTCACGGTTTCACGCTCTCACGTTCTATTGATACTCCGGAATATCTTCCCATTCATTCGGCTCGATCCAATAGACATCATGGCCAAAAGTATCTACAAGGTAATTGCGCAGCGCTTCTTTCATCTCCGCGGATTGTTCGAAGGAAGAGATCACACCTTTCTGGTTCTGCTCATATTTGACATCGGAGGTAGTGCCACCTAAAACGAAATATAGATTGATCCACCCACTTTTCTTTGCCTGCTTGACACGTTTGATGAAATCAATTTTTTTCATCTTGTTGGCAGCAGTCTGGCCGGCATTGATCTTGAGGTTATAGAGGATGTCCTGATCAAAACTATGAATGCCATTCACGCTGAGATTGATCGCGCTACTTTGAATGAACACAACAGGACAATAGACATTTCCCTTTTCAATTTTCAGATAATTGCGGAAGGTATTAAAGCGAATGTCTTTCAGATCTTCCAGGTGTACATATGTACCGAAATCCTCCAGGATCTTCATGTCTTTTAATTGGCCGTCATTGATCTCTATGGCTGCTTTTACGATGACATCCTGAAGGCGGATATTTCCTTTTTTATCGTACGGGATGATTGTTTCGGTCCACACATTTGCTTTGCCTTTCAGATTCTGGTAGGTGAGAAAGGTCTGATCAAAATTTTCAAATGCAGCGAGCAACTGCTCCATTTCAATTCCCTTTACGATCCAGTTTGCTTTCAATACAGGAGCCTGGTCCCAACCTGACAGTACGCCCTTCGTCTCTACTTTCCCTTTGCTATGATCACCAGTAAGATCAAAATTGACACGGTCATTTTTAAATTCAAGCACACCTTCAATATTTTCTCCAACTGCTTTGTTGAGGGCAAACCGGTCAAGTTCCAGCTTCATGGTACCATCTGCTGCCAGGTCAATATTACCATCACCTATTTCTATCTGATCACCATTGTATTCAAAGCGAACATCTTTCGTTTTCAGCTGACCATTACTTTTTTCAATAAATGTTTTTGTTGAAAATGTTTTTGTGTCAAAGCCCTTTAGCACAAATTGATCAAAATCAAATACACCCTCTTTAAAAGTCCACATGGTTGGATCTGTAATCAGGTTGAGCAGGCTCACAGGAAATGCACCTTTCAGTTCAACATTCAACACCGGGCTTTTCAGGTTTTCCAATCGCAGATCAGCAGCCAGGGCATTTCCCTGAAACGAACCATTGCGAAGGTTGGCACGCAGGTATGAGTCACGCCCGTCTTTTTGCGCTCCCGCATCGTATGCAACATCTAAAACAATCCCCCGTAATTGACCCCCTTCACCGGGAAATTTGATGATGCCATTTTTGAGTTCAGAGGAAAACGTGATGCGTGGACTATCTTTCGCAGAAGAATATCCCTTGATCTCGATCTGCCCTTCTGAATTGCCAGAGAAA
The DNA here is from genome assembly GCA_038203125.1 of Chitinophagales bacterium. Classification (GTDB taxonomy): domain Bacteria; phylum Bacteroidota; class Bacteroidia; order Chitinophagales; family Saprospiraceae; genus Opimibacter. The sequence goes on along the minus strand of JBBREG010000197.1, from coordinate 4,358 downwards.
GAATATTGATCCCAGTCTTTAATTTTTTGTGCAGGCAAGATCGATTTAATCACCTGCGGATCCCCATCATTCCATGCAGCATGCAGATCCACCCACTGACGATCATCTTCTTTTTTCATCAGACCGGACACTTCCAGCGTGATGCCATCATTTTTAATATGCCATTTTGTTAATTCCTGTGCACTGGTCGTGTGGTCATACTTGTACCCACCTGTCCAGTCAAATGTAAAAGGCTGTGCCTGTTGATACGATCCGATGGACAGACTATCCAAACTACCGGTCATATCGATAACCGCATCGAAAAGTTTTCCATTGATATCACCTTCCACGGTACCATCTTTGATATGTGCGCGAAATGATGTGCCCGTCTTATCATTATAAACGATGAGGGTATTTTCAAAATCAATTTGCTGCACTAATGCTTCCCATTTTGAATCATCTGGTTTTACGGTGGACTCTTCCAGAGGATTCTCATCATCAGGTTTTTTAAATACCTCATAGGACCAGCGGGATTTATTTTTTGTAATAAAAATCCTGCTGTCTGATATTTTCATCCGGTTGATTACAATTCGTTCACTAAGAAGTGGAAACAATTTGAGTACAACATCCACATTGCCACCCAGAATGAATGGAGATTTTTCAGACCCCATTTCAATGCCTTCTAAACGTAAAGCGGCTGAAGGGAAATACCGTAGCCATTCTAATGAGACATTTTCATAGCGTAACGAATCTGTCATCTGTCCCTGCATCATCGTAATGACCTTCACGACAATCGCATCACTCTTCCATTGCATGATCGCAAGGAAAGATATTGCCAACACGAGGAAAGCAATGATCAGCGACTTGAGGAGCGTATGTTTTTTCTTTTGTAAAACGGGAATTTCTGATTCCATCAGGTATACATTAGTTGTCAAACAGCACATCGGACAACGCTGAAAAATTAAGGTTCAAAAAATGAGGGTAATCTATTTCGCTGAAGGAAGGATGTGAGTACGCATCAAACGTAAATCAATGGGTAAATATTTTTAATGCGTAATAGAGGCATTGCCGGCATCTGGTGCAAATGTCGATCTTGAGCCTTATGACATCCTGGTTGGGTGATACACAACTTACATGGCTCCAGTGGTCGATGGCCATCATAAGTGTCTTTTTGCTCGGCATTGCCAAAGGTGGTATCAAGGGACTGGGACCGATTATTACAGCCATCGTCGCATTGGTGTTTGGAGGAAAGGCCTCAACGGGGATCCTCATGCCCCTGTTGATGGTCGGGGATGTGTTTGCAGTCATCTATTACAATCGTCACGCTAAGTGGCCGTATTTATGGAAGTTAATGCCCTGGATGGTCGTAGGGATTCTAATCGGCGTATGGTTTGGCAAAGATCTGCCGGATGACCAGTTTCGGCGCGGTATGGCGATCCTCATATTTATAAGTGTATGCCTGATGTGGTTGCTTGATCGGTATAAGGAGTACAGGATCCCGGATAGCAGGTTGCTTGCCGCTGGCATGGGGAGTGCCTCAGGATTTTCCACGATGGTTGGAAATCTGGCCGGACCCTTTTCAGAGCTCTACTTTCTGACCATCCGGATGCCAAAAGAGGCTTTTATAGGTACGGCTGCCTGGTTGTTTTTCCTAACCAACATTATCAAGCTGCCATTTCATATATGGTCGTGGGGTACGGTCAACAGAAGCTCACTTCACCTGGATCTTGTGTTATTACCGGCATTACTGATCGGTCTTTGGATAGGTATTAAGCTGGTAAAAAGGTTAAATCAGCATCAATTTCGGAACGTAATTCTGTTACTGACAGCTCTGGGGGCTCTTGTCGTTTTCTTTAGTGGCTAGAATTCTCCCTTCGTCGTGAAAAAAATAAATTTTTTTCAAAACTTGTTTCTTCCCAGTATTCTCGGGTAAACCCTGATTGTTTTTTAGCAGCCAATACCTTATAGATTAAGAATACTTGGCATATAATCCTGCTTCGCGTTTTTTGGCACAGGTATTGTTCTAAAAATACCGGTTATATCATGGACTGACTTGTTTCAATGCCTTTTCATGTGTTAGCTTTGGCGCAGAATGATTTGAGGATCAGTATATTATAATTTTTTATAATATCAACCTCGACCTGATGAATGATTCCATGCAAAACGAGCATGGCCGCTATGTTAGCACCTCCTGGTGCGGCACGGTGGGTGTTTATAAGGGAGAGGAGATACCAAAACAGGATTACTTTTTAATCTCATTATAAACACAACATTATCTCATGAAAAATGTGACTTTCAATTTGTTTCCCTTGCGGCTGGCATTTGTAGGTATACTCTTCGCAGCACTGTCCATTTTTGGCCCCTCCGAAGTGAAAGCCCAATCATCTACCATCGCTCCCAACTTTGTTGCTCCCCATGTTGCTATTGAAAGAATGTCGTTAGAAGCGAATGATCTGAAAGCTCTGCTGGAGGTTCTTACGCCGAACACTTCTTCTTATAACAATGCAATCTGGAAGTATGAACTGGTTTCTGTCATTCTTACCCAATTAGAAGCGGGTATGACGGTCAGTGAATCCTACGTGAATGGAATTGCTCTTTACAGCACGGATCCCTATGAGAACATGCCTTCCTCTCAGAAGAAGGCCAACAAAGTGGCTATCTATGAACTTTTGCTGCAATAATGTGCAAAACCATAGTAACCATATTTAATAGTTTAAATGAATAAACCAAATCTCATGAATAAAGAACTTTTTACACAAAAACCATTTAGTCTCCTCGGCGCCTTGTTGGTCGCGTTGACTTTCGTTGCGACGGGAGTTTTCGGACAGGCCTCCTTTCAGGGAGCGACTTTTGTCATTCCCACAGGAGCTCCGGGCACAACATCAGGACAATCCAGTGGAAATGCTACTGTGTCCTGCGTTGGTACCGTTGCAAATGGAGCTAATATTAGCTTACAACTCAATTTAACCCACACATTTGTTGGTGACCTTGCCCTTTATCTCGTAGCACCGAATGGAGATGTTCTTGAACTTTCTACAAGGATCGGTGGAGGTAATAATAATATGAATGTTACCTACACTGATGTAGCGGCTACATTTATTGCTGGGGGTGGTACATTCAGCACATCAACGCTGCCTTGCGGATCTGCTGGCCAGACATTTGCATTTAACGGCACATTCAGGCCTGAAGGCCGGAATAACGTCATTCCGCCGTTTCCTACTTCACCTTCAGATGTTCCGGCTCTCGGCACATTCACATTTGCCAATACCTTTAGTGGTGACAATGCGGATGGTGTATGGAGACTGCAGATCAATGATCACGTAGGTGGTGATGTTGGAGCTGTTTGTAGCTGGTCATTGATTTTCGCGAATTCTGTTGTCCCTACGTGTACGTTTGTTGGTGGTCCTGTACTACCTCCGGCTACCGTTTCGACAAGTGCAAATACCTGTACTTCCGATCCTATTACAGTTCCTCTAACCACATCAACTGACCCTACAGGCTGTAATGGTGCCGTTATCTCATACAGTGTGAACGGAGGTGCCTTTACGACATTGGCTCCAGGCGCAACTACAATTCCGGGATTGCCAGCAGGTGTTCATACAGTTGTTTTCCGAGTTGTCAACTCTTGCCAGCAGACTTCTACTGCCACGCAGATGATAACGGTTGCAGACCAGGTAGCTCCGGTAGTTAATTGTCCTGCGGATATTTTTGTTTCGCTGGATCCGGGTGCATGTTCTGCTATCCTTAACTTCAACGTTACTGCAACAGATAATTGTCCTTTCCAGGGTCCAACGACAACCTCACAGGTTCATGGTACTACAGGGACGGTACAAAATAACTTCGCTACCATCACTTTCGGTTTTAGAAATGATGGAACAACTCCTATTGCCATTACAGGCATTAATGCCAACCTGGGGAATTTTCCTGGCCCTGCGTTTAATGGTGTAGTAGCAACTCGAATTTTGTTTGGTCCTATTAACGGACCGGGTTCAACTACGGGTACTAATAATATCGGTGCATGGACAGCGACTCCTGTTCAAAATATCAACGTCAACGTCACGCAATACTTTGAAACGACTCTAGTCCCCATTCCAGTAGCCAATCAAATTGTACTTCAACCAGGTCAATCTATTGGTATTGGAGTCCAGTCGACTAACGGTAATTTTATGAGGTATTCGAACGGTAATGAAACATCCACGAATGGTACAGTTTCCATTATTAGTAATGGTCACTTTGCAGGAGGTGCAGTTGCTGTTTTAGGGAATACACCAAGGATGTTTAAAGGCTCTGTCAACTATGCTATTTTCACACCAAATCTGCCAGTCACACAAATTTCTGGTCTTCCATCTGGTGGCGACTTTCCAATTGGCACAACAACC
>JBBREG010000196.1:0-7413 GCA_038203125.1 Chitinophagales bacterium | reverse complement strand
GCAATTCCCCGCAACGCCCTGCAACGCCCTGCAATCCCCCGCCACGCCCTGCAATCCCCCGCCACTCCCTGCCACGCCCTGCCATACACTGCAATCCCCCGCCTACGCAAAAATCTGCTCCGTCATCTGATTCAACAACCGCTCCCGCTTCACATGATCCCGTTCATTAAATACAAACTCTGCTTCCTTGATATACAGGTAGGCAAAATCACTGTGAATGCCGAAATACTTCTTAAATCTCTGCGTTGCAAAATCATGAAAAGCATCCGCCATCGTACGAGCTTCCTGCAGCCCCGAATCACTTCCCTCATGTATTTTTTCATGGCCGTTTAAATGCTCCCGTACATAATCCGACACATGCAGCATCAACGCGGATGCCTCCGAAACAGGATGATTAAGATCTGTAAGCAATTGTCCGGATAGACAGATCAGATTGACCGGGATTCCGCCTTCCTGTGGATGAGAGGATGTAAATTGTTTGCAGATGACAGGCACCGGCTCAGTCGGTTGGTTCATCCGCGAGATCATCAGGTGCATCTTCTGGTATTCGCGATAGCCGGCAATACACTCTCGGATACGTTTAAAATATTTGTTGACCGTATTGCGGTCAAGGTTGAGACGATGCGCTGCCTGTGTGGCGGTGAGCTCATCACAAAACGATTCAATCAGTTTCTTTTTCTTGTACGCGCTGAGCGATTTGTTTTTCATAGTATGTGGCTTGATCTGTAAAAGGGACTTGATCATCCTCCATACTAATACTTGGTCTTTACGGGTTACAGGCTTTTCTCAGGCCTGTCAGGTGTTATATCAACGTCTGGGCTGTTGTACCTGTGATAAATATCGGAGGATTCTGTCACTCCTCCGGTCTGACCTGCGCATTTGTCAGATAGAAGTGAAAAATTCTTAGACATAAAAAAAAGCCACCCCGTATGGAGTGGCTTTTTTATTGTCAGACGGACACTGGATTAGTGCTCATCTTCCAGGAATCCGGTACGACGGTACCCTGCCACTGTATAGATAGTGCCAGGATCATCTGAGAATTCCACTTCGAAGTAGATACTGTCGGTGACATTACCTCCCGTGGAAGTAGCGGCATTTTCCAGGATCTTACCGTTGGTAATACTCATCGTGATGTCATACCCTTCTACCAGGTTCTGAAGGCCTGTGCCTCCAAACGTCTGAGCGGAAAGGTTAAGTGGTGACTTCACTTTATAATCCCATTGATGGGCATTGTCTGTGATCAGAAATTCGGATGCAACATTGGCAGCCGTATTGGACGTAGTCAATTCCGTGTATCCGGTGAGATCCTCACCACCAACCGAAAATGTTGTCCACCACTCACCAGCTACTGCTTCGGTTTCCGTGCCGCCAATGGCAGGATCATTACCCAGATCGCAGGACATGATACCAACCGACAGGAACGCTAAGAATATCAATAATTTGCTTTTCATAAGTCGTTTTTTAAGGATGATATTAAAGAGGAACCTGTGTTAATGTAACCACAAAAGTGAAACCAGCATCCCATACGCTTGTAAAGGTGATCGTTCCATTCTCAGGATTCACATCAAAATCAGACATGGTTAATGAACCACCGAAAGCACCCACACCAACAGGTCCGCTAAAACTGAAATCGTTTGCCGGAATGTTGTTAGCTGTAATTACCAAACCCGATGCGTTATAAGCATCACCATAAGCACGACCAATGGCATAGTACCCTCCGATCGCATCAGAAAGTTGATATTGATTAGGACCTACTTTTTTGATGATCACATACTTCAGGTTTTGATATTGAGCACTCATCACACCATTACGTACGACTGTAGCTGAATACAAACCTTCCAGACTGTTGATCAAATCACCTGTGCAAGCCACCATAACCGTCCGGGTCACAAGACCATCGAAGCCGTCAGCATTGGTTGCAGAAGAAGTGATCACATATTTATCAGCAGAATTCACATCAAATGCAGTGCTGCCGAAAAAGGCACCATCAATATCCGTTGTAACAGGAAGCTCTACACCATTTTCGGTAGCTTTTACCGGTGCCAGTGTGAAGTCCGTACCACAAGGCACGATACTAAAATCGCCACCTTCATATTCGAATGATGGAAAATAGGTAACTCTGGATATGTCTTTAGCCGATGGTTCATTATCACAAGCTGTGAATGTGAACATACCACCCAGAAGTAATGATGCTAAAATTAAATTTCTCATACTTTTCATGTTGAATAGAATTTAAGTTGTTATTGAGCCCACCAGACTGCCACTGTGATAGCAACCTCAGCTGGGATATTCGTATTAGAATTACGTTCTGTCTCAGGATATACTAACCTCATCGGAAATTGTCCTCCCGTGGTTCCTCCTACTGAATATGTAAAGGTACCGGGAATTACATTATCATCAAAAGCGGGGAATGCTGAAACAGCCGGAATACCGGTACGTTTATGGTCCCAGAAAGCCTCATAACCTCTATCTACTAATGAAATCCATTTTTGCGAAATGATTGCTTCCAGGTTTTCCTGTAACGAACCATTGGGATATTCATAAATACCACCTGCGTCTACAGTGGCAGAACAATCTGTTCCAACACGTACACAAGCGGCAGTTACTGCCTGGTCATAATAGGCATTCGCCTCGCCAGCATCACCATAGCGGGCTTCGGCTTCAGCAAGCATAAATAATACCTCATCAGCACTAAAGAAGTAGATCGGGCGGGTAGCTGATAATATCGCTACATCAGGTTGCTGCTCAGCAACCACAGTAGTAGGAGCTTCAAACCATCCCTGCCATAAACCATAATGACCTGTTGTGCCGGGTCGGAATAATGCATCGAGCCTTGGATCATCATTTTCCTGTAAGTATGAGATCAGTGTACGGCTGCCACGTAAGTTCGTTGCAACATTTAACTGGCGTACGTTTGATTCATACAATGGGTTACTTTGATCCGGAAGATCTGTGAATACATCCACTTTAGCATCTTCCATCAGGAAGTTACCATTCGCAAGTAGTGTAGTAATCGCTGCACCTGCGCCTGCATTGTTCACCTTCGTCTGGCGCAACCAAAGTTTCAATTTGAGTGTATTGGCAAATTGGATCCAGGACGCCACCTGTCCATCTGTGTCATGATGTCCAAATATGAAATCTGATTTCACCTGTTGAACACTGCTCAATGTGAAATCCTGTGCAAGTGCATTATCAAGGCGGGTCAATAGATCCGCATAGATCTCAGCACCACCCTGAAAGGTTGGAGAGAAATTTCCCGTACCCCCTTTGAGTGCTTCAGAATAAGGAACCGCATCATACCAGTCAACCAGGATCTGATAGGTGAAAGCCGTAAGACTCACTGCCTGCAGATACAGATTCCAATTTTCAGATTCCAATGCTTCCGCTTCAATCGTAGCAAGATCCACAAGAGCACCGGCATACAATTCTCCCCATGATCCCTGGTAATCCAGCCTGTTGAGCGCATATCGGTCCTCATCCCTGTACTGGGAAGCAACGTGACTTTGTGTCCAGTGCTGTGCCCAGAGACCTCCAACTACCGCATAGTCCGCACCGAGTACGGTGGCTATGGTGATCTCTGCAGCAGGCAGTGTAAGTGCCGCCGGAGCAGATCCCGGGTTATTCGGGTCTTGGTTGATATCGAGAAAATCGTTGCAACTGATCATGGTCGTGATCAGCAGAACGGACATAAACGAAATAAATATGTTTTTCATATATGATCTGTCTTTAGAATTAGAAGCTAAGTTTCAGGATCGCGCCAAATGTGGCAGACGTTGGTAATGCACCAAATTCTCCCAGCTGGCTTTGAACGTTTGTACCATACGTAGAACCTTCAGGATCCACGAAATGATTTTCTTCAGGAGTCCACAACGCCAGGTTACGTCCGAAGGCAGTAATGCTTGCATTGCTGATCTTCGCTTTTCCGGTAAGTGAATTAGGAATTTTGTACGTCAAGGACAGATTCCTCAATTTCGCGTAAGACCTGTCAATTACGTGATTTTCTTCAGCAGCTAATATAGATCCCCAATAGGTAAATACGTTGGCTCTGGTTACCGGAGTAAGGTTTTCGCTGTAAGTTCCATCACCATTGTCAGTAACAGAATTTGGAACGATGAATGGCTCACGATCATTGTACTGTGAGTTCCATGCATTTCCTACGAAGTAGTTAAGACGTGCAGTGTAGGAGAACATTACACCACCACTTCTATAATCACCGTTAGCACTAAGGGAAAACGCGCCTACATTCAATGTAGTTCCGAGGCCCATCGTGAAATCCGGGTTAACAGAACCTAAATAGTGTTGCTCAGGGTCAGCCACAGGCAATCCATTACCATCAACTACTACCCGTCCATCAGGAAGACGTAGTGGTCCGGCAGAATAGATAGCACCCAGCGGTTTGCCAACTTCAGCAACCAGGTTCACACTGTATGAATTGTTAAGGATCAAACGTGTTGCTTCTGTTTCACCAAGGTTGTTAACGTTGTTGTTGTTTTTGGTATAGTTCCCGTTAAGTTCCCATGACCAGTTACGACCTTTCAGCGGTATTAGGTTTAGCCCTAGTTCAATACCTGTGTTTTGTACCTCACCAAGGTTTGTTACCTGGCGTGTAAATCCACTGGAAGGAGCTAAGTCAACATCAATGATCTGATCTTCTGTAACTCTGTCATACCATGAAAAGTCAATTCCAAAACGATCCTGGAATAAACGAACGTCAGCACCGAATTCAAGCTCTTTAGTTAGCTCAGATTGCAGATTTGGATTTCCAAGTCGGTTACCTGCTTCAAAACCATTCTGACCAGCTATTGGGAAACGAATGGTAGCAAATGAAGCGGTAGAACTTGCAGCAACGAATACAGGATTGATCAGATATGGATCTGTGTCGTTTCCTGCCAATGCATAACCTGCTCTTAGTTTCACAAATGAGAATGTGTTTGGATCAAGCCCCAGCTTATCAGATAATACAGCAGATAAGGAAACGGCTGGATAGAAGAAGCTGTTGTTATTTAATGGCAAAGTAGATGACCAGTCATTCCGCGCACTTAACGTCAGGTATAAGAAATCTTGGAATCCTAAACTTGCGACACCATAAAGACCAACTGAACGGTCTTTTCTGAGGATACTGTTAGATACAGGTGGATTGGAAGAGTTCGAAAGATTGTAGAAATTAGGAATCGTTAAGTCAGTAATGTATGTAGACAAAAATTTGGTCTTGCGTTGGTTGACGTTAACACCGCCCACGAGGTCCAAAGAGAAGTCTGAAGTAAATGCAGTGTTGTAGCGTGCAAACAAGTTTGCATCGATCTGATCTGTATTGATTTGTGATTCAGTGATTTTACCCACTACATCATTAGCTGATGCGTTTGGTGCACCCGGAGTAATTCGGATTGGATTTCCCCAGTCTAAGATATTGGCGGACCCAATGTCCGTTCCGATTTTACCTGTAAGACTGAATTCATCATTGAATTTGAAGGTAGACCATACAGTAGGAATAAATCTTTTCTCATTGAAATCATTTCCCTGTGTACTTAATACGAGGTAAGGATTTGATGCGTAAGGAGTAAAGAAATTATCCTGGTTGTAAAATTTGTTTTCAAAATCAGCATAATCAACGATTGCGTGATCTCTTGGCAATTGGATGATCTCCTGTGCAATGGTAGCACCGGCACCTGCATCATCGCCTTGACCTGTAGCAACTACTTCAGCTGTTTTGTCAACGTATTCCATACTGGCACCAACAATTAATTTTTTGCTGGTCATTTCAGTGCGCGCAGAGATGTTGTGACGATTGTATGAATCTTTGCTGCCCGGTACGATACCATCTTCCTGACTGTTACCGTACGAAACACGGAACGTAAGGTTTTCGGTACCACCAGTCAATGCAAAGTTGTGAGACATACCTGTTCCGGTTTCATAAAAATCTCGGAGGTTGTCCTCGACCAATGAATAAGGTTTCAACAGTCTTGAATTATCAACTGTATTTCCCCACAGACGTAGTTGGTCATCAAACTTAGGTCCCCAGCTACCATTTTCATTGGAAGCCCAGAGACCGGACCATCCCTGGCCAAAAGAATTCTGTTGGTGTTGAAGACGGTTTACCTGGCTGCCGGAAACAGAACCTGAGTAGTCAAGTCTGATTTTCTGGTTTTTAGCGCCATTTTTTGTTGTGATCAGGATCACACCTGATCCACCACGTTTTCCATAGATAGCTGTAGCAGATGCACCCTTCAGTACAGTGATGCTTTCAATATCATTTGGATTGATGTCATTGGCCTGGTTGCCAAAATCCTGGGAACGGTTAAAGTCGTCATTCGGATTTACAGTCGTAGTAGCAGATGTATTGGTACGGTTATTAATTGGAATACCATCCACGACAATCAACGCTGAGTTGTTGCCGGTGACAGATCCGTAACCACGTAATACGATTTCAGAACTTCCACCGGGTTGTCCGCTGGAGGAGATCGAAAGGCCAGGCACACGACCAGCAAGTGCATCTAAAGGACGGGAATTGCTCGTCTCTGTCAGCTTGCCACCATCTACTTCGGTGTATCCATAGCCAAGAGATTTCGCTTCACGCTTGATACCCAGACCTGTAACTACGGCTGTCTCAAGGATCACCCCTTCAGCCAGTGTAGAGTTAATGGTATTGGCACCTCCCAATGTTGTCACTTGTGATTCGTATCCGGTATACGAGAACTGGACCTGTGTAGCTCCTTCAGGCACCGTTAAGGTGTATTGCCCGTTAAAATCTGTCACAGTTCCAACCGTAGTCCCTACGACAAGAACACTTGCCCCGATTAATGGCTCACCGTTTGAATCGATAACCGTACCGGTTACCACGCGCTGAGCTTGTGTAAGGCAGATGCTAGATAGGAAAAACCCTAATAGCAGTACAAAATTCCTCATACAATCTTTGTTTTAGGTTAGAGAATATTTAATTGACTTCTTGGATGTAAGATAGACTTTACACCCAATTTAACTAACGATAGATCCATACCTCTGCTGCCTTATTTTTTAAGAAGATAGTAAGAAACCCAGATCCATCATTTTTTTTGTCAACCCTGGATTCCGGCAATCAATATTTCGGTTAAACCTAATTATTCCAAATATTTAAACTCAATTATTTGACCAGTAAGTATATATATATTTAATTAAAATAATATATCAGAGTGTAACGATCATGTAAACAACCCTGACCCCTTTTCATTTGGTCGTCAAAAATTGCCTTCCGGCCGAAAATATTTTATCTAAAATTTCATATTTAATTTCCTGATCGACAATAGGATAGCGAAAGATTAATCTATTTCCCGACCTCAAGGATTTCAGATATGTATATATGAAATGAGGCCCCATTTCGGTTGCTGTCTTTTCAAAAAATGACATAACTAGTTAATTAACAGACTTTTACAAAAATTA
>JBBREG010000195.1:0-7418 GCA_038203125.1 Chitinophagales bacterium | reverse complement strand
AGGTTGACACCATCTGAAAAACTAAATCCAAACAGATCCAGCTTACTACCACCACCACTTAAAAATGAAACCTTGCCATATAAGTCAGTGTAGTTGTAGGGAAGACCGAGTGTATCATCTGTAGCATAATCATACAACCTGGGAGAGGTCTTATCGAGATACGAATGTTTTCCTGTCAGTAGGAAAGAAGCACTGCCTTCTTTGGCCGGATCAAACGGAATAATCGGTCCTTCAAGAAGTCCTTTCACCTGGAACGGACTGGCTGAGACAAGTCCGCCAAATCTGGAACGATCACCTTCGCGAGTTTTTAAATCAACGATCGCAGAGATACGACCTCCATATTCAGCACCGAATCCACCGGTCAGGACTTCTGCAGATTTGATGGCTTCCGTTTCGAAAACACTAAAAAACCCGATACTATGGAATGGATTATAAATAGTCATGCCATCCAGAAGCACTTTGTTTTGGACAGGCGAACCTCCACGGATATAAATTTGACCTCCCTGGTCTCCGGTAGAAATAACCCCTGGCAGCACTTGCAGATATTGAGCGATATCCGGCTCCCCTCCTGCTGCCGGAAGAGCTTTAATTTGTTTTGGTGTTAATGTGATCCTGGAGAAGTTGACCTCGTTCCGACGTTGCTCGAGGCTTGCACTTACATTGATGGTATTTAGCTGAATAGATCCTTCGGACATGTAGAGCTTTACATACCTGATCTGATCGGACTGAACCGTAATGGATTCCTGGAGTGTGTCATACCCGATAAAAAAGCTTTTCAGGGAATAGGTCGATGGGGGCACATTGGTGATATTGAAGAACCCATCAAGGTCAGTTACGGCGCGAAATTCCGTGCCTTCCAGCATGACACTGGCGAAACCGACCGCCTGGCCGGAGACCTGATCATAAATATGGCCGCGCAAGGTACCCGTCTGGGCATCAGCAGAATGTGTGGCCAAAAGGGCTATCAGGAAGAAAAAGGAAAGAGTCAGACTTCTTAACATATCTGGGTTTGCTTACAATAGGCCGGCAAAAATAAGAATCTTGAATGGACAGAGGGCCTTTAGTCCGGTTTAATATCCTTCTAATCCTACTTTTACATCATGAAGACAATGGCCGACATTTTAGATGCGAATGTAATGGACTGCCCGGCGTGTGGTCACAACGACTGGGTTGCCAGGGGCCAGGTAAAAGATTTTAGTGTCAGTGGGGAGTGGTTTGAATTGCAAGAATGCAAGTTTTGTGGTCTGAAAGCTACCCATCCTCAGCCAGCAGCGAGTGAAATCGGCAGATATTATGCGTCTCAGGATTATATTTCCCACAGTGACACACGTACCGGTTTGATTAATGTATTGTTCCATAAAGCCAGGAACTACATGATGCGTCGAAAACTGGACTGGGTCAACCAGTCTTCCGGATTGAGTTCTGGTAGAATATTAGATGTTGGGGCAGGTACGGGGCATTTTGCCCGTTACATGATGGATCACGGCTGGTCCGTCCTTGCCATGGAACCTGACGATAAGGCCAGGGAGATTGCTTCGTTAAAACTGGGTATTGAAATCTTACCTCTTGAATCGTTGTCCGATCAATTACCGGATTCGTTTGATGTCATCACCTTATGGCATGTGCTGGAGCATGTCCATGATCTTACCGGATATCTTAAGCATTTCAATTCGATCCTGAAACCAGACGGGGTCCTGATGATTGCTGTTCCAAATCATACATCTGTCGATGCCAAAGCTTATGGTGATAAATGGGCAGCTTATGATGTGCCGAGGCATCTATGGCATTTTAGTCCGCAATCCATGAATTTATTACTTGAGCAACATCACTTCAGGCTTCATCAAAAAATCACGATGCCGTTGGATGGATTTTATGTGAGTATGCTCAGTGAGAAATATAAAGGCAATCAATTTTTTGGATCTGCCGCTGCATTCATTTCAGGTGCCAGATCTTTTCTGGCCGGCAAAAAAGAAGTAGATCAGGGATCCTCGATCATCTATGTGAGCCGGAAAAAATAACCTGACTGCAAAGTAATTTGTTAGCTACTAATTCTTACTTAAGCATATGGAAAAGATGAACGTCCTGGACAGTTGAATCTTTGCCAAAAGGTAACCCGTTTTGAATTGGAATGATCACAGGTTTAATTTCATACAGTGGGTCGCAGGTATATCTGATTCTGATTGAAATATCCCGGAACTGATCCAGTGATTCAATCTGCTCGAGGTGCCATAATTGATATTCATCCCCGAATACCTCCAACGTATCTCTGCCCCTGGGGGCAAATAATATGACTTCAGGTGTATACTGGCTGCACAGATCAGGTGGCAAAGGTTCTGCACGGACACGTATATCATATCGTGCCTGATCATTGAATGCAACGTGAAGCGTCCCAAGTGTTGTGCTGTCCTCATACATCGGCGTATACCCAACATAGAACTTCAGTGTATTATTTGGAATGGCACCGATCAGGATTTTCTCATTTCCTTCAGTGATCAGGTCAGAATCATAATCATAAATCTTATGCACTGGCTCTGCATCGCAACAACCATAGGTGACAGTGCGATAATGATCATGTTCCAGCAGTAATTCGTCAGCATCATGCTGCAGGGTGAAGAATAATTGATCCGGATGATCTATGGGTCGCAGTTCTACAGTTATTGATCTACGCTGCCCTTCCTGTCCATCGCATGTTTTGGTAAGCGATATTTGTTTTGCTACATACGAACTCCATTGTCCTTTCGGCGCTAACTGAACAATTTTATAATCTACAGATTGTACATCATAACATTTGGTGGAATCACCATCATACCGGATTACAAGAAAGGATTCAGCCGGATCTTTAAAAAAAACATTCGTGGTGGTATCCAGTTGTTTTTCAGGTTCACTGATATTTTCATTGTCTGGATGCGACAGACAGCCTGCCAGGAGAAGTAAGAAGAGGATAAGAAATAAAGGATACCGCATTCTGAACGTATTGACTCACAAAATAACAATCTCATGTTCATTTTGATGCGCCTGCAAATAAGCTAAGGACCTCGCCCATGTCTACATTTCCACCGGTCAGAATTACGCCTGTGCGTTTACCTGAAAATTCGTCAGCATATCGGATCACAGCAGCAACGGCCACGGCACTGCTGGGTTCAATGACGATCTTCATACGTTCCCATATCCAGCGCATGGCTGCAATAATTTCTTCTTCTGAAACGAGGAGCACTTTTTCTACCAACTGCTGGATGATCGGAAAATTAATATCCCCCAGATTGGTCCGCAGACCATCCGCCACTGTATTTGCGCTTTCGTTGAACTCAATATGGCCACTCAGTAAAGAACGAAATGCATCATCAACATTTTCAGGTTCTGCTGCCCACACTATTGTGGAAGGCGAAAAATAGTGTGTAGCTAAAGCTGTGCCTGCCAATAATCCCCCTCCGCCTACGGGTGCAAGTATGATATCCAATCCTGAAACTTCTTCTAATAATTCCTGCGTGCAGGTGCTATTGCCCAGGATTACCTGGAGATCGTTGGAAGGATGTATAAATGTCATCTGCGAATTGGACATAATCTCATTCACTTTATTTTCACGGTCGACAGGACGTGTACCTGAAAAAACAATATCTGCTCCATAGCCACGAACTGCCTCTACTTTAACAGCCGGTGCATTATCGGGCATCACGATGGTAGCTTTTATTTGTTTGATCTTCGCCGACAGGGCAAGGGCTTGTGCAAAGTTGCCGGAAGAATGTGTGAGCACCCCATTTCTTTGTTGTTCCGGAGTCAGCATTGCCAGCGCATGTGATGCACCTCGCATCTTATATGCACCCATGCGCTGAAAATTTTCACACTTAAAAAAAACGGAGCCATCTATTTTCCTGTCAAATGTCGCTGATGTCATCACGGGTGTATGATGGATCATGCCGGAAATATGATCGAGGGCATCCAGTAAATCTTGTTTGGCAGGTAAGCTCATGAAATTTTTTAAAGTAACATTTTATCCTTGACAGATAGCATGATCAGTAATGGTCAGGCTGGCTGCAGGCAGGATGTCTGCAGTTGATCTGTGAAAGGATGCTTTACTTCAAAGTTAAGAAATCATCTTCTATTCAGATGCCATGCTGGCAAGTCGGCTTTGGACTATTCACATCTGCACCATTATTTATTAAAAAATCAGAAACTTTCCAATGTCCGAAGAATGCCGCGTTTCCGGAACTCAATTCCAAAAATGTGCATGTTTTAGAATTTCTTCAAATGAATCCGATGTGTTCATATATTTTCAGTTTGAGCATAACGGCTAAGGTCTACAGGTAGTGGCGGCTCAATGCGCAAATCCTCCAGGTCGCCTTACTCTGTATCATTATAATAAACTGTTGGGAATCGGATACAAGCCATTGACTGTAGGTAATGTTAGTACCCGGTGAACAATTCAGGGGAATCTTCGATATATTTCACTTCTGTTAGCAATAATGAGTAATCGTATTGTTGTTTTACTAATTCTCTCAAACCCTATCCGATGATCCCCAATTTTTATTCTGTAGTAAATTTTGTGCCCGCTTAGTTTTTTTGTATTCGGGATTTCTTTAATGGTTTTGGCTTCTTCAGCTTTTAATATTGCTTGTTCTATTTTCTTAAACGTGCTTGACTCATTAACTTTAGTTAGCCATTTCTGGAATGACTTATCAAATTCAACATTCATTTGGAGTTAAGCTTCTTAAAAATGACTTCTCTGGAAACTAATTTTCCAGTCTTTTCTCCATTCATTATTTCGCCCAATATAAAATCTTCGTATTGATCTTCTTTAATATTAGTTACACTCGCTCCTAAGTGTTCTGCTAATTCTTTGAGAATCTTACTGCTACGACTATCTGCTTTTATAACAATTGCTCCCATTATAACTTCTTTTGTCCAAAGATAAGGAAATTTGAACTCAAGAGCAAGATAACATTGGCACTAACGTCAGTTTGTACAAAAAACTTCGTGCAGTATCGTATTACACTTTATGGTTCATACTGTCACTGCCCAAAATTTATTTTCTTCAAAGTTTCTATTTGCCTGTATACGGTCTGGCTGTACGCGGTGGCAGTCTTGGCACTTGCCTTCAAGTAGTGATTTCTGTGACAAGGGAGAAGGCATTCCATTCTGATAATCCGCCTTGTGGACAGGCAATGTTATGCTACGTGGAGTTGGGCTTCTGCAATTTCCCTTAGCGAGTTGGGGCAAATATCAAATCCATTTTCCCAGGTTAAACCTCCTCCCGATTCGATAGAAACTTTAGCAAAAGCGGTTACATCCAAAAGCTCAATTCCAATTCCTTTGCTCAATAATGACTTAAGGTAAACTGTGCCTTCGAACCCATCATCGAACCGGATCCAAATCGCGTAATCATCCAGTACTTTATATTTTTTTACTAAATTCATATTAGTCCAAAGGTCGGATTTTTTTCAATCTTTCAGCTTGTTGAGCCTTTTCCCAATTTACAGCAGCTCGTCACGGTGGATAGAAGCCCATTCCAGTACTAACGAATTTGCACGTCGAGGTAGTTTCCCATCTAGTATTTCCAGCGTCTTAATGTTGTACTCTGCCCGATACTCACCATACTCAGCGTGGAAGTGTGGCGGATTGTGATCTATGAAATACATTTTGATCAGGATACCATAAAAGCGTGAAATTTCCGGCATGGCTTTAATCTGTTTTCAACTAATATACTGATACGTCATGTGGCATACGCCGAGTCACCCTGGGGAGTTTCACCCCTACGTTCCCACGGAACCGTGCTTGAAAGTCTCCCTTCATCCCGATTCTTATCGGGAGCTCTTCTTGTTCAGTCACAAATGTACTGTATAGTACATTTCCGTATACAAATTTTGCATTTGAAGCCATAGCTTGTGATTATGTCTCTCCATTAACAATCATCGCTTTGTTACTTGGTGCTCCACCAGGGCCCTATATTCTCAACATCCTTTTTAATGTATCCTGCATAGCCAGCTTGAAGGATTCATCCTGTGAAATCAGCCGATACAGATCTAACTCGTTCTTACGTTGTTTGCCCATCACGTCTTCAAATATTTTTCCGAAGGCAATTTCTCTGTTCTGAATATCACTGTTGTCCTGATACTTTTCTTTAAAGTCAGGATGCTCTTTCATCTTCTGCGCGAGGTTGACAAATTTCACACGCTGCTCGTCCGGTGTTGCAGCCCAACCCTGAAACCATCGCTCATTAAAACTCTTGATGATCAAGTCTAATTCATCCTCATCTGCATCGCCACCATGAGCTCCTCGGGGATTTGGATTCTGAGGATCAACTTCTGTTTCAGTAGCGTCCAGTCCAATATTGGCATTCAATTTTACACGCTCTAATCCGTACGTAGATAAGTCCACTGAATTTAACAGTTCATCCAATGCATCCGACTCGGGATCTTTGATGATCATTTTTGGAATCAGAAATTTCAGGAACCAAAATAATTTTTCCCATGGGATCAGTATTGAACACATATGCCCAGTATCACAAATACGGGACCACACCTGTTGATCAGTTTCAATATCTGTTGCCACAATTGCAATTTGATCATGACCTGGTATTACACTACAAAAGGATCCATATATTCGAACTTGCTGGCCTACAATCATATCCTGCTCGTTAATATCGGCTGAAGCAGTGGGACAGTTGAATTTGTACATTCAGAAGCTGTCATTCGCCCGATAATGTTGTCAAGGTGTATCATATTTTATTTGATTTATTGCATCTAACGTCCGGGCTGTACGAAGTGGCGTTCATGGTATTCATCTTCCGATATCTTTTAACTGTGTCAAGGCAAGAATCATTTCACATCCCGAAATCCGCCATTGCGAACAGCCAGTGTTGTGCATTCGCCTTTTGTTAAACAACTTGCAAGTATTCCTTTTCAATTTTTACATTAAAATGAATGTCAGCATTCAATGCTTTAAAAACTCTCAATATTGTATCAATTGTCGCACTGCTCGCACTGCTTTCAAGTTTAGAAATTTGCGCCTTTTGAACACCAACAAGTTTTCCTAACTGCTCCTGTGTCAAGTTTCGCTCTTGTCTTGCCGCTTTAATCATCCGTCCCAAAACATCCATACGAAGTTCATACTCATAAACTTCTCTCTTTAATGTGTCAGCTTTGCCGATATATTTATCTTTCATTTCGGCTAGTGAATATGACTTCATTGGTTTCTTTGCCATATTGCTATTTCTTTGGTTTGTTTTCAAAATATTTCATACGTATTTTAATGGCTCGTTCAATTTCGTTTGAAGGCACTTTGTCAACCTTTTTAATAAAACCATGTGTGGCAAAAACTAAGGTTTCTTTTCGATCTGTTTTGTCCCAGAATGCAAGTAATCTTATTTGCCTGCCTCCATACTGTGCCCTAAATTCCCAGATACCTCTTTGTAATTTCTTAAA
>JBBREG010000194.1:0-7449 GCA_038203125.1 Chitinophagales bacterium | reverse complement strand
TGAATCTGCATTGACCGGAGAAAGTCATTCGGTTGAGAAAATAACAGAACCGCTATCCGGCGATAACCTTTCGCCCGGTGATCAGATCAATATGCTGTTTAAGGGAACTATCATCAGTAATGGGACAGGTAAAGCTATCGTTACGGCTATAGGGATGAATACCGAGATCGGTAAGATCGCCGGTCTACTCAATATTGAGAATCAACAAACACCACTTCAAAAAAGACTCAGTGTATTCAGCAGACAATTGGCAGTGGTGGTGATTGTTATTTGTGTCATTGTTTTTCTTTTTGGTTTATGGCGAGGCGAAGCTTCGTATACCATGTTTTTGACTGCATTATCCTTAGCTGTAGCAGCCTTACCTGAAGCCTTACCTGCTGTGGTGACAATTGCACTTGCTCAGGGTGCCCGCAGGATGGTCAAACAAAATGCACTGGTCAGGAAATTACCTGCGGTTGAGACATTGGGTTCAGTCACCTATATCTGCAGTGACAAGACAGGCACGCTCACTAAAAATGTCATGACTGTTGAGAAAATGGAGTCGGCACCAGAACGTGAGACTTTGTTGTTCCATGCAATGATATTAAATAATGATGTCCGGTATGCTGAGGATGGGACCTTATTAGGAGATTCTACTGAAACTGCAATGGTCAGGCATGCAATCGATCATGGACTCAAAAAGGATGATTCATTTGCGCAATTTTCGTTAGTTGAAAAAATTCCATTTAATTCTGATCGGATGCGGATGGCCACCTTGCATCAGCATGATGGCAAATGGATCTTATTTGTGAAAGGGGCACCAGGTAAGATCATTGAAGTATTATCTCCCAGGCATAAGGAGCAAATTCCTGTCTGGACCGAGCGTAACAGGGAATGGGCTGCTGAGGGATTACGCGTGCTGTTTTTTGCCACCAAAGTGTTTGACCAAATTCCCTCCGATATAAATGAAAGTCTTGAAAGTGATCTGGAATTTTTAGGGATCATCGCTATGATGGATCCACCACGTGAAGAAGTCATCGAAGCCATCCAACAGTGTAAGACAGCTGGGATCAAGCCAGTGATGATCACCGGCGATCAGCCACTCACAGCATATGCGATT
The DNA here is from genome assembly GCA_038203125.1 of Chitinophagales bacterium. Lineage (GTDB taxonomy): Bacteria > Bacteroidota > Bacteroidia > Chitinophagales > Saprospiraceae > Opimibacter. The sequence goes on along the minus strand of JBBREG010000194.1, from coordinate 6,350 downwards.
GCGCTGCGATTAAAGATTATTGATCAGGGTGCTCCGGAAGCACGGACCGGGGCCTCCCTGGAAGGGTTGTCGGAAGAAGAATTTAATAACCAGGTAATCGATATTCCTGTTTTTGCACGGGTATCTCCCGAACAAAAATTAAATATCGTGAAGGCTTTACAGCATCATGGTGAATTTGTAGCCATGACAGGTGATGGCGTGAATGATGCGCCTTCCCTTAAGCAGGCAGATATCGGCATTGCCATGGGCATCACGGGGACCGATGTATCCAAGGAGGCCGCGGATATGATCCTGCTCGATGACAATTTTGCTACGATAATCAAATCTGTGAAGGAGGGCAGGCGTATCTATGAGAATATCAAAAAATTTATTCTCTATGTGCTGTCGTGTAATCTGGCTGAAATCATGACGATCTTCCTGGCACCAATTCTGGGTTTCGCGATTCCATTGTTGCCAACACATATACTTTGGATCAATCTGGTCACGGACGGACTGCCCGGATTGGCACTGGTCGCAGAACCTGCCGAAAAGGATATAATGAAGCGACCCCCGATTCCACCCAAAGAACATTTGTTTGCAGGAGGTTTAATTGGGCGTATACTTATCACGGGATCTGTGATGACTGCGGCAGCACTTTTTATTCAGTTCTGGGCTGTTCAACATGGATATGGCGTAAGACTTCAACAGTCAATGGTTTTTACCACGTTGTGTTTTGTCCAATTAGGCAATGCATTGTCTGTACGGATGCTGCATCAGACTCTATTTTCCTCAAAATTCTTTTCAAATAAAAGACTTTGGCTGACCATTGGGGTGACTATCATTCTTCAGCTCCTCGTTGTGTATTTACCGTTTTTGCAGAATATTTTTAAAACGCAATCGATTCCATGGCAGGCTATGCAGATGATTTTCATCGTTATCCTGGGAAGCCTCCTGATGTTTGAATTCATTAAGTTCCTGAAGAACCGCTTTTCAAAAAAAGAGAATAGATTTTCTCATCGTGTCAATGATCGTAATTACTATAAAAAAATATAAAACATAAAACATGAAAAGTTTAGAAAATAAAGTCGCCATCATTACCGGAGCCAGTTCAGGCATCGGCAGAGCTATTGCTATCTTGTATGCTGCTGAAGGCGCAAAAACCATTGTTTGTGATGTGGATGAAAAAGGTGGCGGTGAAACCGTTGCTGAAATAAAAGCGAAAGGTGGTGAGGCCATTTTTGTCATTGGGGATACATCTGTACCAGATGATTGTAAGAATGTAGTCGATGTAGCCATCAAACAATATGGTGGATTGCACATTGCTGTCAATAATGCAGGCATTGGAGGGCCGTTGTGTCCGACAGGTGAATATCCGATTGAAGGATGGAACAAAGTTATTTCCATAAATCTGTCGGGTGTGTTTTACGGTATGCGATATCAAATACCTGCAATGCTTGCATCGGGTGGTGGCAGCATTGTCAACATGGCTTCCATTCTTGGACAAGTGGGGACAAAAGGGGCACCGGCATACGTGGCTGCAAAGCATGGAGTGATCGGTCTTACCCAAGCTGCCGCCGTAGAATATGCTGCGCAGCACATCCGCATCAATGCTATTGGCCCGGGCTATATCCTCACGCCCCTCCTGACAGATTCATTAGACGAGGCCACAATGAAAGCGATTGAAGGATTACATCCGATAGGCAGATTAGGGACTTCAGAAGAAGTTGCCAAATTATCGTTGTTCCTTAATTCTGATAAAGCCTCTTTTATTACAGGATCCTATTATCCCATTGATGGTGGATATCTGGCACAGTAAGGATGATGATCTGACAATAGAAAAATCGTAAAGCTCGAGAGGTATAGTTACGAAAGTATCAGGATCGGACATGCAGTTCTTTGTCAATGCATCTTCAATGTATGATTTGGACTAAGAATGTTTATAGATTCTTTTAATAAAAGATTTATCGCTTCTGGAGAGCTCGTTATTCCACCCAACCTGAAAATTTCCAATCGTGATCGTATTGGGAATCGCGTACATCATAATTGACTTTTTATCCAGTCGTGTGCCCCGGATTTGATTGTGGGTGTACCTGTCAAATACCTGTTCCTGGACTTCTTCAGCACTCCAGCCTTGTGAATTCATATAAAATTTCAGGGCTTTGGGTTTGTCCCATGGAATGCCACCATTCTTAGGACTTTCGTGTTCATGTCCACAACCCATCATGTGGCCGTATTCATGCAATACCACGCCTCTGAACTCTGATTCAGGGGTATCGGCATCCAGCCAGCCAAAATTCATGGTCGGCTCATTGGAATCATAACTTAAATTATCGGTACCAAGACCGGACCATGAACCATCACGCTTATTGAAAGCAATCCGGATATGTGCAAGTTCCGGATCCGTTATATACTTAAAACGAAGGTTTGCAAATTGCAACCACTCGTTTCCAATTGCACGCACTTTATCTTTTATTTTTTTTGATCCACCAAGGAATGCGATTCGAATTTCACGTCCGGGTTTCCATAAGCTTTCCGTGGGCAGGACAAGTTCAAATAATCTTCGCATATCGTCTGGTTCGCGAATAATATTACGATTGCTGTAGTTTTCTAATGCATCCATGCTATCAGTGGGTATATCCTCGGGAACATTGACCGGATTTTCAAGAAATGCATTTTTCACATTTTTAATACTTCGGGAGTGGGATCGTTTTCCGAAGGAGCAGATTTTAATGGGCTGGGGTTTCATATGGAGTTGGTGGTATCAATTGAAGAGAAATTTCAGAATAAGGAAAGTCGTAAAATATATAACGGGTTATAAAGGCAACAGGAAATTACGATGAAAAATTTTAAAAGTATATACGGTATATACGATGAAGAATCCTTCAGAAGGCTTGTAAATGGTGGAAAGGTATTTAAAGTATATACGGTATATACGATGAACTACCATCTTGAGAGGTTTTCAATGAGAGTAAAAGTTTAAAAGTATATACGGTATATACGATGAATGATCTTTCATTCGCGACTGCGATTTCATTGTCTTCGGATTCAACCGAAAAATTATTCATGAAGTAGTTTATCCAACTTGTGCCTACACTTTTTTGAAAAGTGATTTTTGCACTTTACATTCCAATATCCAAATCTCAAGCTCCTGGGTGATGGTACCTCAAGCTCTCCAAAAATCAAAAATCCAAACTTGTCGAAGTGTCGAAGCATGCTCCATTTTTCCTTACATTGTCCCATGTTTCGTACCCGCCACATTCTCATGATCCTCGGCTTTCTCCTCTTTGTTCTGGGCATGTTATCATTAATCCTCATCCTGATCGGAGCCAACCTAAGCTACCTCGCCTGGATTGACTCCCCCGGATCTCCTCGTGGCATCCTGATCCGTATAGTAATGATTGGTGGTGGTCTCGTGATGGTATATCTCGCGATGAATCCTCCGAAAGATGAAGAGGAAAATCAAAATTCTGAAGGGCTTAAAAATTCTGACAACCTCAAATAGTATTTGCCTTTCAGTGTGCCACCCATGTAGCAATCTCTGCTTGTAAATGGGTTTGCGCCCGCACGATAGATGCGCGTTTCAATGCCCCACAAACACCTCATTCACTAATTCCATCCCCGCACTAAAAGCAGTTGGATCAAGATCTGTTTCCACACCTATCCCTTTAAAATAGCTATACACATTTTCAGTAGCCATATTCCCCGTAAGCTCATCTTTTGCCATCGGACATCCACCATACCCTCTCATTGCTGAATCAAAACGACGACATCCACTATTGTACGCAGCTTCCATTTTTTCTTTCCAATTGTGCGGTTGCGTATGCAGATGAGCTCCAAATTCTACATCCGGATAGGGAGGTATAAGATTCGAAAATAAATAAGTAATATTATCCGGATTAGAAACTCCGATCGTGTCTGACAATGCCATGATGCGGATATCCATGTCAGCCAGGTGATTAACCCAGTGCTGCACAATTTCCACATTCCATGGATCGCCATACGGATTACCAAAGCCCATTGACAGATAGATGACAAGCTTTCTGTTATTAGAAAAACAGATGTCCTGAATATCAGCTACACGACTCAGCGATTCATCTATGGTTGCATTTGTATTGCGCAACTGGAATGTTTCTGATACGGAGAATGGGTAACCGAGATATGCGATTTCTTCAAATTGGACAGCATCTATAGCGCCTCTTTTATTTGCTACAATAGCAAGCAGTTTGGAAGTCGTAGTAGTCAGATCAAGCATGCCCAATACTGCTGCTGTATCCTGCATTTGAGGAATCGCTTTAGCGGATACAAAGGACCCAAAATCAATGGTGTCAAACCCAACCTTCAGCAATGCATTGATGTACCGGGCTTTGAGCTCGGTGGGGATAAACTGATGGATCCCCTGCATGGCATCGCGTGGGCACTCGATGATCTTCATGGGTTTTGCTTTTGTAGTAAGGCTTTCAAAGGTATGGGATTGTTTTGCGTGGGTAATTTCCAGGATCGATTCTAGTTTTTACCATGCAGCTCCAGATAATCTATCGCCAGATAACATAACGATCTAATCCCGAGCAATAAGCTTTCATCCTCTATAAAAAAATCAGGTGTATGATGCGGAGGAGCCAACATAGGGTCACTGCCTTTGGGCATACCTCCCAGGAAGTAGAATAAACCAGGAATCTCCTGAGCGTAAAACGAAAAATCCTCTGCGCCGGTACTGGCTTTCCGGACCATCACATGATCCTCACCCGCCACTTCAAATAGGGTAGGTAACATCGCACGTGTCAGCTCCAGATTGTTGAAGGTAATAGGATAACCACTATCGAAATTGACTTCTGCGGTTGCACCCATACTCTCAGCGAGGTTAGTAACGGTATGCCTGATTTTACCAAGCACAATTCGCTGCATGCTTGTATCTAAAGTTCGGACAGTCCCCACCATATTGACCTCTTCAGGAATGATATTAGAACGTACGCCACCTTCTATTTTCCCAATGGAGATGACCACTGCTTCATTTGTGAGATCCATCTGTCTGGAAACAATTGTTTGAAGTCCCATGATGATTTGCGCTGAGGCAACAATAGGATCGATCCCTCTCCAGGGTGCTGATCCATGAGTCTGTTTTCCTTTTACCTTAATGGTCATGGTATTGACGGCGGCCATGGTGCCTCCGGGTTTGTACTTGATTGTTCCGGTTTCGATAGCGGATGCCATGTGAAGGCCAAAAATGACATCCACCTCAGGATTATTAAGTACGCCTTCAGCCACCATCAATTCTGCGCCACCTTTTTCGCCGGGAGGAGCCTGTTCTTCTGCAGGTTGAAAAATGAAGACTATCGTTCCGGAAAGCGATGATTTCATGGATGTCAGGATCTCAGCAGCTGACATGAGGATGGCCACATGCGCGTCATGACCGCAGGCATGCATGACATCTACCTCTTCCCCCTGGTATTCTCCTTTGGCTTTACTGGCAAATGGAAGGTTAACACGCTCTTTAATAGGCAGTCCATCCATATCTGCCCGCAAGGCAACGACAGGGCCGGGCTTCGCGCCTTTGAGAATTCCGACAACACCCGTATGAGCTACTTTCGTTTTTACCTCGAGACCCAGTCCACGCAGATGCTCTTCGATATAGGCAGCAGTTTTATACTCCCTGTTCGACAACTCGGGATGTTCATGCAGGTGATGTCTCCAGTTGATTGCTTTGGATTCAATCAGCAATGCTTTTTGATCCACTTTTGATTTAAGATCATGTTGTGCAGCAACAGGTGCTAGCACCAGTATGTGGCAAACCAGTGTTTGCAGTAAAATATGGATGGATTGCTTCATAGATTGGAGTTATGAATCGGCAATTTACAGATTAGCTGTCAACCCGACATACAGGACGATCCTGATAAATCGGTATGTGCAACCATAAAAATTTTATTATTTTTCTACAATACAAGACATTGCTTATGAAAACATTAGACCAATTGCTGGCGACCTATGGTGAAAGTCATATGAATGCGACTAATAAGCTGATCCACTGGGTCTGTGTTCCTGCCATCATGTTTAGTCTTCTGGCCTTACTCTTTTGTATTCCATTTTTTGTGGAGCGTACCTGGTATGCTAACTGGGCGATGGTCTTCCTCATTTTTGCATGGATCTATTATGCCCGTTTGTCAAACATCATGCTGATTGGTTTTCTGGTGATCGGTGTTCTTATGCTGCTGGGCATTTATGCTTTATATGGCGTCGCAGATTATGATGCGGCCAGGCTTGCATTATATGCCCTTTCAATCTTTGCTCTTGCCTGGATTGGACAATTCATAGGTCATAAGATTGAAGGCAAAAAACCATCCTTTCTGCAGGATGTACAGTTTCTTCTCATCGGACCT
>JBBREG010000193.1:0-7491 GCA_038203125.1 Chitinophagales bacterium | reverse complement strand
CAACCAACAGAACCGGAATCTGTCATTCTATCCATTGAACTACGGGACCCTGTTTCAATCCCCAAAAGTATAACCAATAAGGCAGTTTTCAAAACTCTTTGCCTTTTTTGCCTCAATAATCTGTGCTGATGCCATAACAGTGTGTTTCTGACAAAGATTTCCTAATTTCGCACCCCTGAAGCAATGTTAACTTAGAATGCCTTAACAGTGAAAGAGATTGACTACAAATTCGGCGAAATAGAGAGTAAGTGGCAGAAGTTCTGGGAAGTTAATAAGACTTTCCGGACCTCTGACGACATGTCCAATCCCAAAAAATATTATATCCTTGATATGTTCCCCTACCCTTCTGGTGCCGGGTTGCATGTAGGTCATCCACTAGGATATGTGGCCAGTGATATTTTTTCACGCTACAAACGCATGTGTGGTTTTAATGTGCTCCATCCGATGGGTTATGATGCCTTTGGATTGCCTGCCGAACAATATGCACTTGATACCGGTGTTCATCCTGCGAAGAGTACAAGCGACAATATCACACGCTACCGCACACAGTTAGATAATATTGGTTTGTCATTTGACTGGAGCCGTCAAGTGCGAACGGATGATCCCAACTATTATAAATGGACACAATGGATTTTTCTTTTGTTATATCAACACTATTATGATACTTCAGAACAAAAAGCTGTTCCGATCACGGAGTTGATACTTCATTTTGAAAAAAATGGCAGCAATCACATAGCAGCCGCATCCTCACAACATTCTTCATTCTCTGCAGAGAATTGGAACCAGATGACTGACAGCGAAAAGAATGCGATGCTGATGAATTATCGACTTGCATACCGCAAAGTTGGTTATGTCAACTGGTGTGAAGCACTAGGAACGGTATTGGCAAATGACGAAGTAAAAGATAGTGTCAGTGAGCGTGGTGGATTTCCGGTAGTGCAGAAGGAAATGCTCCAATGGTCATTACGCATTACTGCTTATGCAGAGCGGCTTCTTTCCGGTATGGATGCGTTGCAATGGAATGAAAGTCTCAAGACGATTCAGCGCAACTGGATCGGTAAATCCGAAGGGGCTTTCATAGATTTTCGGATAGATAATATTCCGGGGCAATCCATTAAAATCTTTACGACACGTCCAGATACAATTTATGGTGTAACCTTTATGGTCCTCGCACCGGATCATGATCTTGTTCCAATTATCACACCCGATAACCGCCAGGAACAGGTAGAAGCTTTTGCGGAAAAATCAAAAAACAAAACAACCAATCGCACAGGCCTAAAAACCACTGAAGGTATGTGGACGGGTGCCTATGCAGTACACCCATTATCAGATGAAAATATTCCGATCTGGATAGCAGATTATGTTTTGAAAGATTATGGTACCGGCGCCATCATGGCCGTACCCGGGGATGATGAACGCGATCATGCATTTGCCACTCAACATGCTTTACCTATCGTTTCTATTATTGATCGTTCAGCATTTCCAAATGCAGATATGGGTGATCATGAAGGTGTTTTGCAAAATTCATTTTTGCTCAATGGTCTCCCGATTGATGAGGCCATTCAAAAAATGCTTGACTATTTAGAAAAATATCAGCTCGGCATTCGTCAGACGGAATACAAATTACGCGATGCCAACTTCAGTCGCCAACGTTACTGGGGCGAGCCATTCCCGGTGTATTATGATCAGAATGGATTACCAAATGAATTGAGGACATCTGAACTACCATTGGAATTACCCGATCTGGATGATTTCAAACCCTCACCCGATGGTCGTTCGCCTTTGGCACGAATTGATTCGTGGACTAAGCCGCAGCCTGGTATTGACAGGGAGACAGATACCATGCCAGGCTATGCAGGATCTTCCTGGTATTTCCTTCGCTATATGGATCCCCATAATCAAAATGAGTTCGCTTCCAAAGGAGCTATTCAATATTGGCAGGATGTAGATCTCTATGTGGGTGGCATCGAACATGCCGTAGGTCATCTGATGTATTCCCGTTTTTGGCATAAGATCCTGTTTGATCTCGGTTACGTTCCAACACAAGAGCCCTTTAAAAAACTGATTAATCAGGGGATGATCCAGGGAATTGTTGAATCTATTCTGCTGATGAAGGAGCGTGACAATGGGTACTATCATTTTGTGAGTGCTGATGTTGCTACCGAGCGAAAAATGGATGATACAATCATCTCAGCTATTCCGGTACATATCGACTTTGTTTCGGACTATGGTCAGCCGGATTCGCATCTTACGCATGACGGGCTGGCGGCTTTTATCAAATGGCGCCCGGAATACGCAGACGCTGTTTTTGAAACAAAAAATGGCGTTTTCACTGCATCACAATTCGGTGAGGAAATGTTATTGACGAAGTCAGAAGTAGGCAAGATGTCAAAACGGTATCACAACGTGGTGAATCCCGATGATGTCATTTCACGATATGGAGCTGATTGCTTCCGGATGTATGAAATGTTCCTCGGTCCGATCGAACAATCAAAACCCTGGGATACCATGGGGATTGAAGGTGTAAGTAAATTTCTGAAAAAATTGTGGAGCCTCTATTTCAATGAACAGGATGAATGGATTGTCACTTCTGATCCACCCAAGGAAGGCTCGTTGAAAGTATTGCACTCAACAATCAAAAAAACAACAGAAGATATCGAGCGTTTTTCATTCAATACAAGTATCAGCCAGTTTATGATCTGTGTGAATGAATTGCGCAAACTGGATGAACATTCTTCAGAAGTCCTGTCCCCGTTGACGCAACTGATTGCACCTTTTGCACCATTCGTTGCAGAAGAATTATGGGAGGCGTTAGGAAACACGAATTCCGTTCACACATCAAGGTTTCCGGATTTTGATGACGAGTACCTCATAGAGAATGTATTCACATATCCTGTATGTGTCAACGGTAAAAAACGCAGTGAAATTACCTTATTAAAAGATGTGACGAATCAGCAAATTGAGGAGCAGGCAAAAGCATTGCCAGAGATTGTGAAATGGCTCGAAGACAAACCCATCAAAAAAGTAATCATCATACCTGAGAAGATGATCAATTTTGTGGTCTGATCAGTCGATGATTTTAAATGTTGTCCGACGGTTTTTCTGATGTTGTTCTTCACTGCAATTATCACAGTCACAATTGATCGCAAGAGCTGATTCCCCAAAACCCTGGGCTACCAGTCTCCGCGCCGGTATTCCTACCGACATCAGATATTCAATAGCAGCCTGTGCCCTTTTTTGCGATAGCTCGCGATTATATTCATCTGTACCCCGGCAATCCGTGTGGGATGATAACTGGATCCTGATTGCAGGATTGGCTTTCATGATATTGCTCAGATCATTCAGGGATGGTTTTGCATCCTCCCTGATCAACCATTGATCATAATCATAGAATATATTCTCCAACACAATTTCCTTGTTTTTAAAAATAGGATCTAATACCAGGATCTGGTTGACAGTTATGATGGGTTGGAAAGGGGTTTTCTCAACTTCTGCTGTATTGATGGTATAAGACGCTGAAAGATGGTCACGGTATCTTGCAGTAAGTGTGTATGTCTTATTGAGGTCTAGCTTCAACAACATATATCCCTTGTCATCTGTTACAAAACGCTCGTCCATAGTACCCTTGGACATTATTACAGGACCATTTGGTAATGGACGTTTTCCAACTTCACGGCTATTCGGATCATCTGCGATTTCAAATATGGGTTCCATGACACGCAGTGCGAGATAAATCTGATAATTGATCAGTGGTTGCTCGGTTACTTTATCTTCAGGCTTTGTTACAACATCAGTGGGTTCAGGAACTGCACCATTTAACGTGAAGGAATAGATGTCATCATTACGACTTGTACCCGCACGTGCAGAAGTAAAATATCCTTTCATAAGCTCCCCTGTGCGAATCGTTGCGAACGTATCCACGACAAAACCAAAGTCATCACCTCCGCTATTGATAGGTGCGCGCAAATTGATCGGAGCTACCCATTGATTGTTTGCATTTAAATAGGTTTTGAATATATCAAGACCTCCTAATCCGGCGAGATGATCGGATGAATAATACAATGTGTCCTTATACACAGTAGGGTATTGTTCCTGGCCCATGGTGTTGACAATGCTACCCAGATTTTCAGGCTCAGACCATCCTCCTTGTCCATCTGACTGCGTGAAATAAATATCATGTCCACCCTGCCCTGCCGGTGCATCCGATGAAAAGAATAACGTAGTGCCATTGGCGGCAAAAGCCGGATGACCATAGTTTATCTTTTCCCTGACAAACGGAAAAACTTCAGGCTCTGACCAACCAGCACCTTTTTTGACGCTATACATGAGTTGACACCAAGCGTCATAGCTTCCACCAACAAAACATCTTGTAAACACAAGTACATTTCCATCAGGACTTATTATGGCGGTCCCTTCATTGCCATCGCTATTAATAATGCTGCTGAATGGCGTCACCTGCGAAGATGCATTCGCGACATACAAATCCGAGTATGCTCTTCCCGTCCACAAATAGGTATCTTTTGTATCCCTTGATTCCCGGTCGCTTGTAAAAAGGACCTGACCAGGACCTATGGGTTGAGGGGCGTAATCGGCAAATTGGGTATTAAAGGCTGCCGGACTTATCTCATAAGATTTATTTGGATTACGGCTCCATTCCAATGCCTGTTTCCCGAGTGTCACCTGAGACCGGTAAGATGTATTTCCGGGATTTTTTAGAAAGAGATCCTCATAAGCGCCAAGGGCTTCTTCATAACGCTCCTGGTATTTCATCGCATGGGCGTAGCTGAGAAGAGCCTGTTCGTCTGCACCATCTTTATATGCCTTCATATACCAGATGCCTGCAGAGCCCATGTCATTGAGGTATTTGTAGGATTCTCCCGCCAGGTAAGCAAGCTTGGCTTTCTCTGCCGGATTATTGGACTCTGCATATTCCTTTTCGAATAACTGTGCAGCCACAGAGTATTGCTTGACCTCGTATGCCTGCATTCCCGTCTTAACTTTCTGGGTAAAAGTGCATGCTGCTGAAGCAAACATCACCAAAGAAGCGATCCAAACCAATTTTTGCATAGTACTATAAACGAATAAACCGGTGAGCTGTTGCAGCTTGAGGATCAATAAATATGCGGAATGTCAGCCATATTTCAATTATGGCGTATTAAAAAGGGAGAAGCGATTCTCATCATTTCTCCCTTTTTAAAATCCTAATCTGAATACATTTTATTTGACTTTAGCTGTACGCTTAAAGCTGTGTAGTGTAGTAGTTCTAGGCTTGATTTCACCTGAAAGGTCAGCAAGTACAGGCGCAGCAATAAAGATTGTGCTATACGTACCCGAGATCAATCCGATCACCAGGGCGAATGCAAATCCTTTGATACTATCACCACCAAAAAACAACAGGGCTAATACCACAAAGAATACTGTCAGGGATGTAATTAACGTACGACTCATAGTTGCGTTGATAGACAAATTCAGGATCTCTGTTTTTGTCTTGCCGGTATAGAGATTAAAATTCTCCCGGATACGGTCAAAGATGACCACTGTATCATTGATCGAATACCCAATCACCGTCAGCATGGCCGCGATGAATGTTTGATCGACCTCCATTGAGAACGGAAGTAATCCTTTCAACAGGGAGAAAGATACCAATACAACTAATGCGTCATGCAACATCGCCAATACCGCACCCAATGAATATTGCCACTTATTAAATCGCAACAGGATATACAGGAAGATCAGCGTTATAGCAAAAATGCCTGCGTAGAAGGAACTTTTCTTGATGTCATCCGCAATGGTCGGCCCTACTTTAGCAGAGCTTGTAATATGTGTTCCTGAAAAGTCTGTTTGTGAAAATTGTTCGAGTGTCAGGTTACCACCTACTACTTCATTCACGCCCTCATACAATTTTGTAGTTACCTGCGATTGTGCATCCTGTGAATTGTCATCCATCAGGTAGCTGGTAGTGACATTGAATGTATTCGCTTTGTCAACTGATTTAACAATAGCAGAAGTACCAAAAGATTTGGTTAATGATTCACGTAATTGGTCTGCATCAACATTTGTGCCCTTTGCGAACTCCACATTGTATGAAAAACCGCCTTTAAAATCTACACCTAAATCAAATCCACGTGTAAAGACAGAGATTAAGCCGATGACAAGAAAAATCGAAGAGCAGATGTATGCAATCTTACGCTTACCCAACCAGTCAACATTGATATTTGAGAAAAGATCTTTTGTTGTTTTTGTAGACAGCGTAATGTTACGTCCCTTACCAATCCACCATTCGATAATAAGGCGACCAAGCAAAACTGCAGTAAACAAAGAGAAAAGAACCCCAATGAGCAGCGTAACTGCAAATCCCTTAATGGGTCCAAGGCCAAAATAGGCAAGCGCCATCGCCGAAAGAATTGTCGTTACGTTAGCGTCAATGATTGCTGAATAGGAGTTTTTGAACCCATCCGCGATCGCATTTCGGAGACTCTTTCCAGCTCTGAGTTCTTCCCGTGCACGTTCATAGATGATAACGTTTGCATCCACTGCCATACCGATCGTCAGTACGATACCTGCAATACCGGGAAGTGTCAGTACTGTACCAATTGATGATAGGGTACCAAATATGAAAAACAGGTTAGCGAGAAGAGCAATGATTGCCACGACTCCGCTTCCCCCATAATAAAATACCATGAAGAACAATACGAGGATCATAGCCACGATCATTGCAATCATCGATTTGGTAATATTCTCTTTTCCGAGTGATGGCCCGATGAGGGACTCCTGGATGATCCTGGTACTTGCGGGAAGTTTACCAATCTGCAGGATGTTAGCCAAATCCTGGCCTTCCTGAATGCTAAAGCTTCCGGAGATGCGGCTATCTCCTGTGGTAATTGCTTCGTTAACCCGTGGTGCTGACACCACTTCATTGTCTAATGCAATAGCAATCTCCCGGTTATTATCCTGCGCCGCTTTCGTGGTCATTTCCGACCAAATTTTAGAACCCAGATTATCCATTCTCAGCGTGACAGCCACTTCATTAGTCATTGGATCAGGACTAGATGTTGCGCTGATGATTCTATCTCCTGCTAACGGTGCTACGCTTGAACCACGTTTTTGTTTGATGGCATATAATTCATACTCATCAGTTAGGTTACCATCCGCATCTGTGATTGCTTTTGAGCCCCACATGAATTTCACATCCTGTGGGAAGAGTGAACGTATCTGTGGATTTTCCAGCATCTCAGTGATGCTATTGATTTTGTTGCGGTTGGAAACACCCATCACAGCAAAAGGATACTGTATCGACTGACCATCATAGTAGTTGAGCTTCAGTTGGGACAGGAGTGGACCATCATTCGATACAGGATCAGAGGTTATGGGCACTTCATTAATAACCATGGTAGAGTCAGTGACATTACCTAATGAATCCAATACCTGAGTGTATGAAGTATCCAGACGCATGACTACAGAATCCGTAGGGACTACAATTGACGTATCGCC
>JBBREG010000192.1:0-7508 GCA_038203125.1 Chitinophagales bacterium | reverse complement strand
CCACAGGTGTCATGATTTATGAAGCGTTGTTTTCCATGGACGACCTGAAAGAAGTCAAAGGTGTGCCTGTCATCAGGACTGAGCCGATGGAAAAAGATACGCTCCTGAATAAATAACTGTCTCCTCCAATTTCCATGGAATTTGTCCGTGTGGCTCATAATGACCTTGCAAAAGTAAAGGAGATGCTGGCCGAATACCCCAACCTCCTCAATGCTGCGCATGACTGGAAATATGGAGACTTTGAAACAGGACTGGGCGCAGCCACGCATGTTGGTGATAAGGAATTGGCTACCTTTTTCGTAGACCAGGGAGCGCAGACGGATATATTCACCGCCTGTCTGTTTGGCCACCTGGATATGCTAAAATCGATCCTGGCAGTTTTCCCAAAAAGTCTTTATGCGAAGGGTCCTCATGGGTTTACCTTTCTTCATCACGCCATCAAAGGTGAAGAAGAGGCACTGCCTGTAAAAGGGTTCCTGGAATCCCTTGGCTTGAAAGAAACCAAAATACCCCTCTATTAACGTAGTGCGATATATTCCACCAGGAGTGAGTTCCTGTCGATACCGAGATACTGCTCAGGAGGCTCTTCAATTTTCTGCAGCAACCCGTAAGCGTTAAGTAAAAAGACCTCCGCGATCGGACTATCTGAATCGAGATTAAATGTATTGCGCATCACAATGAAAAGGAAGTCCGCTTTTATCCCATGTTTTTTCAGGCTTTCATAGTGGTTGGTTAACTTGACCACATTATTTTTATCCAAATCCGAAATTGCATTGGTAAACATTTCACGAACGTTGGGTTTCACTTTATAGCCAAGATTAAAGTCCAACCTGTAGATCTTGTCCTTAACAATTTCGTGAAAATCATATTCCTGCTGATACGGTACATCCGTCTCGTTAAAATGCAGTAACCAATATGCATCAGCTCTTTTTGGCTGCTTTCCATATATGGATTTCAATATCTGTTTCTCCATCCGGTGGACGGATACTGAACTCGTCAGGTATACAATATGTGTGGCATATTTTGGGATCTCAAGATCATTGCTGACATCCGTTATAATATCTTCAAATTGATGTACGTCGACGAATTTTTTCTTCCGGAGCAGGACATGTTTAGACTGATAGTAGATGATCATTAACAAGGCAAAGAACGTCATCAGGAGTATCGTAAAACCTGCGCCATGAGCAAGTTTATGCATGTTACCCGCAAGGAATATGATTTCCACCGTCAGGAACAAAGACATCATAGGCCCAATATAGATCCAGTTCCAATGGAGCTTTTTACGCAGATAGAAAATAAGCAGGATTGAAGTAGTGATCATGGTGATCGTAATGGCAACGCCATACACGGACTCCATATTAGCCGAAGTCTGAAAATACAACACCACAAACACTGCCCCTATAAACAGAATGTGGTTGATCATAGGGATGAATATCTGTTGCCGATGTTTGCTTGGATGCCGGATCTGCACCCGGAACCATGTATCAAGTTTTACGGCCTCACTGATCAGTGAAAAAGAACCTGTGATCAAAGCCTGACTCGCAACAATAGAGGCGCCAACTGCTATCACGACTGCCACACTGATAAACCATCTCGGCATCATCGCAAAGAATGGATTGACACCCGCAGGTAATGCCTGACCTTCCAGCATCTCTAATACCCATGCCCCCTGACCAAAATAATTGATCAATAAGGCAATCTTGACAAAAATCCATGCGATCCGCATATTTTTTCGGCCTACATGCCCCAGATCTGAATACATGGCTTCTGCCCCGGTCACACAAAGAAATACAGCACCCACGATCACCCAGGCACTGGGATGAGTAGTCAAAATGTTATATGCATAATAGGGATTGATCGCCGCCAGAATAGCCCAGTTATGACTCAACCAGATAATCCCGAAAAAGGAAAGCATGGAGAACCAAACTAACATAATGGGTCCAAAAGATTTCCCAATTTTATCCGTGCCGAACTGCTGAAACGTAAAAAGGCCCACTAACACCACTACGACAATCGGAATGATCGGAACATTATCATGTATGATCCGGAGACCCTCTACTGAGGCTGTCAGCGATATCGCAGGTGTAATAATGCCATCCGCAAGCAATGCTGAACATCCAATCATTGCAATGAATACTGTCCAGCGCGGAGCCAGACGTTTGATAAGGGAATACAATGACAGAACACCACCTTCACCATGGTTATCTGCACGAAGTGTAAGAATAATGTACTTTAAAGTTGCCTGAAGAGTAAGTGTCCAGAAAATACAGGACAACCCCCCATAGACTAATTCACGGGTGATGATGTTATCCCCCATGATGGCAGAGACCACGTACAAAGGTGAGGTACCAATATCACCAAAAACGATACCCATCGTAATCAGGAGACTGGCGGCTGTAATTTTTGAATGAGTGGAATTCATTTTTGGGTGTATAACTTCTGAAATATCGCTGTACCACTACCCTGAGGCATATGAATAAAGACTCAGGTGGTAAGGATCTTATGATTTCGGGCACAAATATAGGTCGTCAAAGGATAGAGGGCCTTAAAAAGTAGCAACCCCCATTTGCATTAATTAACCTCATTTAAGAAACCTCCTCGCAGAAGCTCAATACCTTTGTACGAAACGATTCGTAAAATGAAAAACTTCTTATTAATTTCCTTGCTGCTTCTGTCCGGACATGTACTCCGGAGCCAAACCGATCTTATCACACCGGATCGAATAAAATTGGTGGAGACCTTTCTGAATGACCAGGAAGATCTCTCGGGGATATTTATGGTGGGTAGCGGCGATCAGGTGATGATGACAAAGGGATATGGCTTTGCAGATAGAAGTTCGAAAACGCCGTATTCAGATCAGACATTATTTACCATCGGTAGTATTACAAAACCTTTTACCGCTACTGCCATATTATTATTGATGGAAGATGCAAAACTAGCTATCACTCAACCCATCACCACATATTTTGAAAATGTGCCGGAGGATAAAAAAATGATTACAATCCACCAGCTATTGACACATTCTTCAGGACTGCCGGGTGCCATAGGAGATGACTATGAATCTATCAACGCAGAAACTTTCCGTGAGCGGCTTTGGAAGGAATCTCTTGCTTTTACGCCCGGGACTGGCTATGAATATTCCAACACAGGGTATTCATTGCTGGGTATGATTGTTGAGCAGGTAAGTGGTCTTTCTTATAATGATTTTCTATCCAGCCGTATTTTTTCGAAAGCAGGAATGAAGACTGCCGGATATACAAATCCGAATGCTGACTATTCAAAATTAGCTCATGGCTATCTTGCAGATGGAATCGATAGCGGTACTTCCAAAGCCAAGAACTGGAATGGCAATGAACCCTACTGGCATCTAAAATCAAATGGCGGGCTCCTGATGTCTGCACAGGATATGTTCCAATGGTATCAGGTGTTACGCGGGAAAAAGATTCTCAGGCCTGAAACATTAAAATTGCAAATTACACCACATGTGGATGAAGGTGGAGGATCCTTCTACGGATATGGGTATGCAGTGAACGGTCAGAGTGTCGAGCACAATGGTGGCAACCGGATTTTTAAAGCAGATTTCAGGTGGTTTCCATCCGATGACTTTTTCTTCTTCTCTGCCACGAATGATGCGAATGTCAGATTGTTCAGGTTGAATGATGAGGTGTTGCAAATTTTGAAAACTGGAAAACTTCCTGTAACACATTCATGGTCGGAACTGAATCCTGATCAACTTGCTACAAATCCAGGAATCGAAGTCATAACCTCTTTCAGACAATTACTCAAAGATTTTAGTGTCGCCAGTGCAAATACATTTATCGACACCTATTGCTCACCCGGTATCATCGAGCGTAATGGACGTGAAAAGTTGATTCAGGTTTTTGAAATGGTGAGCAATGACAGCCAGCATAGTGAGGTGGATAAAATACTAACCCCTGGAGATCACATCCAGTTGCACTATCCGATGCAGAACAAACATGATAAACTGAAAATCACCCTGGGTCTGGTAAATCTAAAGTTGGATAGCATGAATGCCGATATAGCAGGGAGTTAATTCCTATTGCCTGAAAAACGTATAATCGATTCCCTCGCCATCTAATTTTTCAGCTCGCACATACAATGTATCGCCTGTTGAAGCAATATACTCTGGTGCTATTCGCATGGGTTTCATATGATATACAATACGCTGCGGAAAATCATGTTCCGGATTTTCAAAGATAAAATGAAACCCGCGTGACTTGACCAGTTTAAAAGGTACAGGTTGCGCGTTATTCTGATCGGATACTGTGGGGATGTACCAGAAGTGGTCATCCCGAAATGTGAGCTCAATCGACTCCAGCAAGGTCGTGTCCTGATCTTTCACGCGCAGTCCTTTTCCACCGATCGAATTCTCATCCTGGATGGTCCATGACTCGATACGGGAACCCCAATTCTGTTTTTTCATTTCCCAGGTACCTGATAACCAGGTGAAAGTTTCAACCGGGTCTGAACCTTTGACAAAGACAAAAGTCAGTAGAACGAAGAGTATGGCAGGATTCATCATTCTCGTAAGATACGTTACATACCTCCGTCGTTGCTTAGCACCTGGAGGGCATAGTCTGCGACTGCATTTCCCTGCACATTGCCGGCATCTGTATCAAACCTATAATGGATACCCGCATAGGCGCGGGAAATAGCAGCTTCATCCGCCCAGGCCCGAGCAGTTGCTGCTTCCGATGGGAAGATCTCTGACAGCACATCCGCAGCAGCAGCAGAGAATGTTGCGTGACCGGATGTATAACTCGGGAAATTTGGTGTGCCGAGTATTGTTTTAAAGCCAGGTATGGTCTCTATAGGTCTTGGATAATGGTAGAAATATTTTGCATCCCAGGATGCAATACCGGCATCCTGTATAGCCATGTTCATGTAAGCAAATACCCTTGCCGCGCGCAAAGGATTGTATTTATATTTCACGATCAGGTCTGATGCAAACCGATTCCAGTGACCCGGTGGTGTATATGTTCCTAAACCATCTGACCAGAAGTTAGCAATGGCGCGTTGTTCTTTGGTCAGATTATCTGCAAAGTCTTTCAATTCATTCACGGCTGCATCAAATTCGGCAGAGCCCGGCGAGGGTGGCGGAACAGGTCGAACTGCTTCCACATTGGGTACAAACCACATCTGCACTTTTCCAAACCAGGGAGTTATACCTACCGGACGTGGTGGTGTTTCGAGATTCACCCAATGCCATCCCCATCGTGCCTGTGCTTCATCCCTAATAGAATCGGATCTTGGGCGAGGTGTCTGTGCATTTTTCATCCCATCATTGGCAGCTCTCATGCGGAAAATTTTTCCAACTGCGCGTCCCAGCGAATCACCAGCGATGACATCACTCTCCACGTTTATCCCTGCCCACTGAAGACTTTTTTTATGCTCGGCAGCTTTTGCCGCGATGTAATCTTTTTCTAACGGAAACATGACAGTCAGGATATCCTGTGACACGGCTGCTATCACAGCACCATCTGATGGATAGCTTGGAAGAATGTTTTTAGGAAGGTGCGTCATAATAGATGGATCCGTGACAAAAGGAGCCGGCCGATTAAATTCATACTTGTGATGCCAGGCAGCTATCAATGCATCATATTGCGCAGCACCCCAATATGCAAATGCACGGCATGCATACGGTGGATGTGCAAATGGAAATAATGGATATGTTCCAGGATCAGCTGAGTTAGGACCAGGATAATTTCCTGCACTATCCGGTGCAGGTGCCAGGTTATATTTGGCAGCCAGATCACGCGCAATTTCATTCCAGCGTATCAAACCATCACCGTTCCAATAATCAACAGCTTCCTGCTGTTCACCCGTAAGTTGAGAAGAAGCACTTTTAAGACTTGCGAGTTCATCGAGATATTCCGTTGAAGTGATGTCCGCCGGCGCCGGAATTCCAATCTGACCCGATGAACTTAACAGGTTTGGATTCCATGTTCCGCCGTCTTCATCTACTGACGCATATTCGTAGGGATCAAAAGCGAGTGATAGAGGCAGGTCTTCATTACAGCCTGATAAAAATATAAATGCACTGGTCAGGATGATAAGAGATAAAAAGAGTGATGTATTTTTCATGATGATAAGCTGCGAATGAAAATTCAAATTGAGTATATTAATTATTGATGACATCAGTTTCTTCTTTATTCCAAAGGCCGAACTGATATGTGAGACCAGCATTGAAGGATAAATTTTTTCCAACATTTCGTCCTGTCAATACCTGGTGTACAGAGCCCAACACACCCAGGCCTGATTGACCCGGGAATACCTGAAAACCGCCTCCGATCCGTGTAAAAATCATTTTATTGGATGGAAATCCTGCATCCTGACGACGGATATCAAATCCGCCCAGTGTGTTCATTCCATCATACATCGCTTCTACTTTGAACATGTCCTGCAGAAACCAACTACCAAGTGTAATGCCATAGGTCATGGCATTCGGCATATCCACTACACCTGAATATACACCATGGGTCGTGTAATAATAATCGCGTTCTATATTCGCATTGCCACGCACATGATATCCTGCCTGACCTCTGAGATATGGGCCTGCATGAAGTTTATACTGAAATATGCCCCTGAAAGAAAGGTCCGCACAACCTAGACCAAGACTATATGGTGCATAATCTTCAACATATTTCGAAACCGGTATTGCAACACCTGCTACTGCATGAATGGTGAGATGCCCCGGTTCAGTATGTGCATCAAGCGCGGTTGCTTTCAGCCACAAGCCCAAATCCTGAAATCCTTTCTCTCCTTTGAGATATCCTCCGCTTGATTTTGTAAATACATACGGAAGCGCTGCAATTACATTGAACCTGTCCCCTATTCCCAGAGCGACCATGGGCATAATCGACTGGCGGATGAATGTTCCTATGTTCCCATTTTCCCTGAGCAGCGTTCCTTCCCAATATTCATCCCATGAATCATGACCATAAATGGCTGCAATACAAATCTGCCCATTACTCATCATGATCGCATCTGTAGGTGTTTGTGCCTGTCCCATAGCCACACAGGAGATCATAAGCATGTAAAAACACCAATATCGAAGTTGTGTAAACATGTTGTTGAAATTGATTGAAACCTGGTTTTCACTGCAATTTTACTACAAGCGCGGTGTAATTTATGCTTCTTCGTGGGCCAAAATAGTATTCTAAGCAACTTCTAATGGATACCTCTCTGAGTTTTAGATCATGAATAATAAATATACATCTCCTTCAGTCCTTGACACGAACATCAATTCCCTTACCTATGAATTCAATGCGTATGTATCACCGGATGAAAATATCATCCTGTTTAATTCATACGGTCGCGCTGATGATACCGGTGGAGGCGATCTCTATATCAGCACGAAAAATAAAAACGGCATGTGGCAACCTGCAAGGAATGCAGGACCTGCTATTAATAGCAGTGGGTTAGACTATTGTCCTTTTATAGATTTTCCACGTAATAAATTTTATTTTACGAGTAACCGTGGTTCA
>JBBREG010000191.1:0-7545 GCA_038203125.1 Chitinophagales bacterium | reverse complement strand
AGGTACTCCCGGGATATTCTCATTGCAGTTGGAAAACTGAATGGAGAATCTGTTGCCATAAGTGTGAATCACTGGCCATCACGTCGCGGTGGTGAACACACAACTGCACATCTGCGAAATAAAGCGGCCGCGGTCAACCGGCATTTACTGGACAGTTTGTATGCATCAGGCAGGATCACAAAATCGATTGTGATGGGTGACCTTAATGATGATCCGATCAATGACAGCGTACATAAATATCTAAAGGCTAACAGGTTTACTGAAAAACTCGATGATGATGAAATGTACAATCCGATGGAAGAATTTTACCGAAAGGGACAAGGTACTACTGCCTATCAGGATGCGTGGAGCCTTTTTGACCAGATCATTGTGAGTGAACAATTGGTAACTGATAAAACAGGCTATCATTATTATAAAGCAGGTATTCACAATCCAGCCTACCTGACACAAAAGTCAGGAACCTTTAAAGGATATCCATTTCGATGTTATTCTGATGGAATCTATACACATGGGTATAGTGATCATTTTCCGGTCTATATATTACTGGTGAAAGAAAAAGTATGAAAGAGCCTTTAGTGCTCGATCAGGCTTTCCAGGACATCCTGCAGCAACTTGAGCTGAGCAAGGAACATTTTTTCATTACCGGGAAAGCCGTAACCGGTAAATCGACTCTACTTCAACTTTTCAGAAAAACAACGCATAAAAAAGTAGTAGTCCTCTCTCCTACTGGTATTTCATCTTTAAATGTTAATGGACAGACGATCCATTCTTTTTTTCAATTTGCACCGAAGCTATTATTGCCGCATGAACTATTCCAGATACGCCGGTTGGTCAGTTTGTTAAAAGCCATTGAAGTTATTATCATTGATGAGATATCCATGGTACGTGCTGACGTGATGGATGCTATTGATCATTCATTGCGTATTCACAGGAATTCTCGTGAGCCATTTGGTGGTATCCAGATGCTTTTTTTTGGTGATCTGTTTCAACTACCTCCTGTGGTCGCCAGCCAGGAAGAACGTCATTATTTTAGAAGTGTATACACCAGCCAATATTATTTTGCTGCTCATGTCTTTCAAAAAGATGTGGATGTCAAAATGATTGAGTTGACGAAAGTGTATCGTCAGAATGAACGCAATTTCATTCGTTTATTAGATGCTATCCGAACGATGCAATTCGACTATGATGACCTGGAAGTAATCAATGAACGCTATCTTCCTGATGCTCCAATAGAAGAACCTTATCTGACCCTTTGCAGCATAAATGCAACGGCATATCAGATCAATGCCAACAGATTGGCAGCGATTGATGAACCATCATTCTTTTTCCTTGCAGATGTAAAAGGAGATTTCAGTGAAAAATTATATCCGACCAATTCCAGGCTCGAACTAAAAAAACATTCGCAGGTAATCCTGTTACGTAATGATCCGGAAAAACGATTTGTCAACGGAACTCTTGCCATCATTACAGAATTGAATGAAGAACGAATACTAGCTGACATCAAGAAGGATGATGGGTCGACAGTAGAAATTGAAATACCCCGCATGACGTGGGAAAATCAACGATATAAATTATCAGCTGAAAGCGATGGGACGATTAATAGCGAAGTAGTCGGTAGTTTCCTTCAATACCCGGTAAAGCTTGCGTGGGCTGTTACGATCCACAAGAGCCAGGGCAAAACGTATGACCGTGTGGCAATTGATCTGGGCCGAGGTGCTTTCGAACATGGTCAATCTTACGTTGCCCTATCCAGATGCCGCAAACTTGAAGGAGTATACCTTAAGAAGAGGCTGACACCAAAGGATATAATGGTGGATGAAACAGTGGTGGCGTATTATGAGCGCAACCGATAAATGGATTTTTGATTTTGTGAGCGCCAGAGGTGCCATTACGCTGGGGCCTGAAGATTTTTGAATTTGGGACTACTGACCACTAACTACTGACAACTACTGACTACTGACCATTGACTACTGACTACGGACCATTGACTACTGACCATTGACTACTCACGATTAGCGTTCCTCAAAATATAAATCCCAATGATCCCACTCAGCATATCTATGAAGATATGGATGAGGATAATAATGATCAGTGAATGAGTCAGAATAAAAATGGCGCTAAAGAGAAGCGCCAGCAGAAAGATCTTAACGATCGATACGGGCCCCTGGTATCCATGAAGCATAGCGAATAAGGAAGAAGAAAAAAAGCAGGCGATCAGCACTCCTGTCATGTCATTGCCTGTCCAGTAGAGGAGATAATTGATCAGGTATCCTCGGAATATGATCTCTTCACCAAGCCCGGCAGCGAAAGCCAGGAAAATGAAGTGAAATAATTCTCTGCTATTGGCGGGAATAAATGATAATGTTTTCTGACGTCTTTCAAGCGTTCTTTCCCGGAATTTCCTGGTACCATATTGCAGGTATATATCCGTAAAATAAAACAGGATGATGGCCAGGATTAGGAAGAGGAGATAAGGGTTCGGGTGCACCAGGTCCAGTCCCAGTCCCTGTAATGGTCTTCCCGGCAAGCGCCATATCGTGCTTACAATAATGGCAAAAACAATTAATAATAAACCATTACCATGATAGAGCCTGATCTTCTCATCAGATGACAGCTCAATGTCCTCCGTTGTAATGCGTCGTGATGTAAAAGCCAGGATGGGCGCCAGGATACAAATGATCACCGCCAATACATGGTCGTATACCTTCATCTCATATAAGACCATCCCTGGATCCATTGATCACAAATGTAACTATTGCTAATCCGGAACCCTGAAAATTTTCCCTTGCATATCCTATCTATCAAATTGTATCTTAGGCATCCGTAAACGACTGATACCATATGACTATTTCAAAAACCCGGCTCCAGCGGCAATCCAAGGATCGTAGACAGCAACGTAAGTTTTTTATAATTTTGGGTATTATTACCCTGGTCTTAATTATTGTCCTGTTTCTCGTTTACGGTTGACCAACTGATCCATAATATTGAAACTCAACCTTGACATTGGCGCACCCAGTCCGAAAGGATGGATCGAGGCGGTATTAAATGATTTCCCTTCCTTTCTGCAGGATCACGCCGATTGCGAACGAAAAGCATCAGCGACAGCTATGAGTCTGGTAGCCAAATATCCCAACCGCGTAGAGATCATCCCCGAACTCATCGAGACCGCGCTTGAAGAAATGGAACATTTCCAGCTCGTATACAAGATCATGGCGTCAAAAGGCATTCAACTCGCCCACTCGATCCATGAAGACCTGTATATCAAACACCTCATGAAGTTGCAACACGATGGTCTGGAAGAACGATTTCTTGACAGGTTGTTAATTGCCTCTGTTTTTGAAACTCGTGGTGCCGAACGATTTAAACTTGTAGCTGATCACATTGAAGATGATGATTTGAAAAAATTCTACAAGATGTTGTGGACAACAGAAGCAAAGCATGGACATATCTATGTGAAAATGGCGTTGTTGTATTTTCCTGAAACGAAAGTATATGACAGATTGAAATGGTGGGTAGAGAAAGAAGCGGAAATAATACTGAACCTGCCTTTACGAGCGGCATTGCATTGAGTGGCGGGAGGTCAGGATCTCAGCAAAAATGTGAATACGTCAAATAAAAAATCCCGGTATCTCAGTTCCAGGTTTGGAAAATCGGATACCGGGATTCTTCGTTTGTAACGTCCTATTATTTAATTGACTGCTGTATACATGAAAATTACCGGTTCACTGTCCACACCTGCGCTCTCCATCAGTTTTTTCAATTCTGGTGATGCGCCTCTTGCTTTTGCCTTTTCCATATCTGTTACATAGAATGTGATATAGACCATATTTGGATCATTCATGTCCCGGGCAAGTGCGCGGTCATCAAGTCCGTGCGCAATTCGTGTTTCTCTGCCTTCCTCATCAAACACTTTAAGCCAGGCATCAAAATCTTTGACATGATGTGCCATCTGAAGTCTTGTTTTATTCTCCTTCATGCTGGTATCCAGTCGGATCACATTCGCCATAATAACTTCCGGGGCTCCCATGACTCCGGCTGAATCCATAGTGGATTTCAAATCTGGTAATGCCAAAAAATCTTTGGCTTTCTGCGGGTCATTTGCAGTATGTGTAACATAGACCACACTCGGATCATCGACTCCTCGGCCCATGGTTAACGTTTTGAGGCCATATGCCAGCCGGATAGAGTCATGTGCATTATACCCAGCATTCCAAACATCAAAATCTTTGACGGTATGTTTGATAGCCAATACATTGATGTTGGTGCTAGTGATGGGCTCTAGTTTGGCCGCAGTCTGTTCTTTCCCCTTGCAGGAAATAAAAAATACCATGGCGATAGCCGCCATGAACATTGGAATTCGTTTCATTGGTTCTTTCGTTTTGTTTAAAAAAAATGATAGTTGGCACTAATACAAGGAATAAATCTACTGGATAATTAGAAATTTCTTACATCATTTGTAAAAGCCTATTGCTTCAAATCGCTCTCCACCTGTGCAAGGAGAGGTATGAGATGAAGTATGCCGGGGTAACTGGTGTGAATCAAAATTTGCTTTTATTCAAATTCCTATTCTTCTCCAGTTCATTTTTTCTCCAGAACAGCTATTCTAATTTTAATTCCGATTCGAGACCTGAATGGATGTAGATGATTTATTTACTTCACCTTTTGACTCATGCCGATTTTTAAATTCAAGACACGCTTTTACAAAAGCGACG
Source organism: Chitinophagales bacterium (assembly GCA_038203125.1). Lineage (GTDB taxonomy): Bacteria > Bacteroidota > Bacteroidia > Chitinophagales > Saprospiraceae > Opimibacter. The sequence goes on along the minus strand of JBBREG010000191.1, from coordinate 2,833 downwards.
AATAACGGATGAGGTTTCTCAACGGTACTTTTAAGTTCGGGATGGTATTGCGTCCCTAAAAAAAAGGGATGACCTTTCAATTCCATGATCTCCACCAGCTTACTATCCGGATTGAGCCCGGATGCAATGAGGCCGTGGGATTCAAAATCCTTGAGGTACTCGTTGTTTAATTCATATCTGTGACGATGACGTTCGTAGATGAGGGTTGACTGATAAGCCTTATGGGCGATAGACCCTTCTTTGACCTCGCATGCATAGGCTCCTAATCGCATGGTCCCTCCTTTCATTCGAATATTTTTCTGGTCCGGCATCAGGTCTATGACGGGATGTGCAGCGTCAGATTTCATCTCTGTGCTATACGCATCTTCAAGACCAAGTACATTGCGTGCAAATTCAACAACTGCACATTGAAGACCGAGACAGATTCCAAAAAATGGAATGCCATTCTCCCGTAAATATCGTATCGCATTTATTTTTCCTTCGATGCCACGCTCACCAAAACCAGGAGCAACGAGGATCCCATCGAGGTGTCCCAGGACCTCATCAAAGCCATCGGTAACTTCCAGGGCTTCAGCATGAATGGGCTCAACTTCTACTTTACATTCATTAGCAGCTCCGGCGTGTACGAAAGATTCATTGATGGATTTGTACGCATCCGGTAGTTTATTGTATTTCCCTACCAGGCCTATTCGTATGGTATGCTTAGGCTCTTTTAGTTTTTTCAGGAATACTTTCCAGGCTGTCAGATTCGGCTCCGTGGTGATATCCATATTAAGCTTGCTCAGCACGATCTTATCCAGATTTTCCTCGCGCATCAACAGGGGTACATCATAAATCGTCGGTGCATCTATTGCTTCGATGACAGAGTGGCGATCCACATTACAGAATAATGAAATTTTCCGCCTGAGATCGTCTGTCAATGGACGTTCTGTGCGACATACCAGGATATCAGGTTGATTTCCGGTCTGAAGCAATTCTTTTACGCTGTGCTGTGTTGGTTTTGTTTTTAATTCTCCCGCCGCACTCAGATATGGAATGAGTGTGAGGTGTATTGTAATTGCATTGCCACTGCCTAACTCAAGACGGATCTGGCGGATTGCTTCTAAGTATGGAAGGGATTCGATGTCACCAACAGTACCTCCAATCTCAGAGATTACGATATCAAACTCACCGGTTTTACCCAACGCGCGAATTCTTCTCTTGATCTCATCGGTGATATGAGGTACTACCTGAACTGTTTTGCCAAGATAATCCCCGGCTCGTTCCTTGTTGATGACGGTCTGATAGATCCTGCCCGTTGTCACATTATTGTCCTGTGTGGTGGGGTGACCGAGAAATCGTTCGTAATGACCCAGATCCAGGTCAGTTTCAGCTCCATCGTCTGTAACATAACATTCGCCGTGCTCGTAGGGATTGAGGGTACCGGGGTCAACGTTAATGTAAGGGTCGAATTTTTGGATTGTCACTGATAAGCCTCTGGCTTCCAGAAGTTTGCCAAGTGAGGCTGCAATAATACCTTTACCTAATGAAGACGTGACGCCGCCCGTAACAAAGATGTATTTGACCATGGATAGTGGATGCTGCTACGGGATACAAAGGTAGTGGGAATGCTGAATAAAGAACAATGATTGTTGAAATTTGAAGTTTTTGAATAGTTAATTATCTGAATTTCTTAAAGTTAAATCAAAAAAGGAGTCAGGACCTGCTATTTCTCAGCGCAACTTAATAATTGGGATAATTTAGACGTATGGTTGAATTCGGGTGGTATGGCATATTGCAGATCCCTGGGGCGCTGGCGCTTTTTATCTATGGTCTGAAGGTGATGAGTGAGGCTGTACAGCGTGTGGCCAGTATTCAATTGCGGGATGCACTTCAACGGGTCACACATAACAGGTTCTCTGCCTTTCTTACGGGGTTTTTTACAACCGCCGCCATTCAGTCTTCTTCCGCGGCTACCGTTATGACCGTGAGCTTTGTCAATGCAGGGATCATTTCACTGACTGCTGCGGCAGGCATTATTATTGGGGCCAATGTTGGGACTATCGTCACGATATGGATTGTTACCGTTTTTGGATTTGAGCTAAACCTGTTTACCCTCTGCCTTCCCATTATCGCAATCGCAATGCCATTTTTATTTATTAAAAATGAACGCTACCGGCATTGGGCTGAGACAGCAATTGGATTTTCTTTATTGTTGATCTCAATCCAGTTTTTAAAAAGTGTCGTACCCGATCTGCAGAATCATGAGGTGATTATGAACTTCCTGAGCGAGTTAGGTGATCATGGTTTGATTTCGATCATCTTGTTCATTATCCTAGGCATTGCATTTACAGCATTAATCCAATCTTCCAGTGCAGCCATGGCATTGACACTCACCATGTGCCTGAATGGCCTACTCCCTTATGATATTGCAGCTGCCATGGTTTTAGGTGAGAATATCGGAACGACGATTACTACCGAAATAGCATCCTGGGTTGGAAATGCGCGATCGAAAAAAGCGGCACGCGTACACGTATTAATCAATCTGATCGGTGTGCTTTGGATGTTGCCAGCTCTTCCATTGATCCTGCCCTTTATAAGCTGGATGATGCAGGAATGGCTTGGCGCAGGAAATCCGTATACCAATCCTGGTGCCATGCCGGTGGGAATTGCAATCTTTTATACGCTTTTCAACATTATCAATGGATTGATCTTTTTCCTGCTGATGCCGGAGCTTGTCAAACTTGCATCACGTACTGTCAAAGTGAAAGAAGGAGAAGAGCAGCGGGTGTTTTTTATTGATACTGGGAGTAATACTGCTGACCTGGCACTTCCCATTGCACGCCAGGAAATA
>JBBREG010000190.1:0-7583 GCA_038203125.1 Chitinophagales bacterium | reverse complement strand
TGTCCATCTGCCTTCAGATACATTTTCCCCGGCGAGGTTGATGATGGTATCAAAGAACTGGAGATCTGTCTGGCCAATTTTGCTTTCCTGTGGAGACCACTGGATCCGGTTGGGTCCGACCTTTCTACTCAGCACGAAGCATTCCCAGCCTAACGCAGCTGCCTGTTTTGAAATAGCACGGCCCAGCAGACCACTCCCTCCGGCAATTAAAATTCGTTTATTCATCCTGCATAAAATACAATTTGTACCAAAGGGTTCATGCACGGGACAGACCATTGACTTTAAAACGTGGGGGCTTGTTATCTTTGAAACATGTGCACAAAGGCAATCATATATTTTTTGTTGATCACCTCTATACCATTTAGTTTACTTTCCTGTAAACCCAATTCTACAACAGACGATACTTTTGTATTGAATGTGAGGCTTCCGAATGAGCCTGAAAACCTGCATCCGATGCTTACGAAAAGTTCGTTTGGTTTACAGATTGCTTCATGGATATTGTTACCTGCTGCTGAATTTGATCCGGTGACATTGAAGTTATCACCCCTTTTGCTTTCAGAGATTCCTATAGTTCAGGAAGTGAAAGAAGGTCGTCATGCTGGTGGGACGATGTATCAACTCAGCTTGCGACCTGAAGCAGTGTGGGATAATGGACAACCTGTGACTTCTGCAGATTATTTGTTTACCATGAAAGCTGCTTTTAATCCGTATATCACGGGTTCCAGTTGGAAAGGTTTTTTTGAATACGTAAGCGAAATCAAAACAGATCCATCAGATCCGAAGTCGCTGCAGGTGTTTTTTGATTCCACCTATATCCTGGCACTTGAGGCGATCACCAATATCAATATCTATCCTGCTCATGTTTATGATCCTGAAAATATGTTAGCTGCATTTCCAATAGAACAGATGATCTCACCTGATCCGGTATGGACACCAGAACAGGATACGTTGTTGAAAAAATTTGCAGCCTCATTTCAATCTGTAACTTTTTTTCGTGACACCGTTCAGGGTGCAGGACCTTATGCCTTTGAGTCCTGGACCACCGGAGAGAATATCAGGATAAAACGAAAAGAAAATTGGTGGGGTGATAAAATTGCGGATGCACCTTTATTATTAAAAGCATATCCGGATGAAATTAATTATCGTTTCATCTCAGATGCTGCTACAGCTGAGGCTGCCTTGAAGTCTGGCGAAGTGGATGTGTTGTCAGAAATACCACCTGCTGATTTTGTGCAGATGATGAAAGAACCGGAATGGCAAAATCAATTTGAATTTGATACGCCTGCCATCATGCAGATATTTTATATCGAGATCAATCAACGGGATCCGATTTTGTCCGATAAAAAAATTCGCCAGGCACTTGCATACGCGATCGATTACGATGGAATCATGAATAATATGCTGGCAGGTCTCGGGCAACGTACGTTCGGCCCTATACATCCGCAGCGTGCTTATTATCATAAAACCTTACAACCCCTGGAGCAGGATCTCAACAAATCCATGGCACTGATCAAAGAAGCAGGATGGGAGGATACAAATGGAAATGGTACACCCGATAAATTGTTGAATGGTAAACGTGAAGAACTGATCATTGACATTAAGATCACGAATAAGGAAGAGGGCCAGAACCTGGCTACCATCATTAAAGACAATGCGCAGCGAGTCGGTATTACTGTCAATATTGTGGCTGTAGATCCAAGCCAATTCACTCAGGACATTCGGGCTTTGAAATTTGATATGGCGCCCATGCGTAACAGACCACTCGCGTCCATCGATGATTTATATCCTTCTTTTTACTCCACGAGTCCTGCCAATCGAAGTGGTATTCACCATGCAGAGATTGATGAGGTGATCACGGATATCCGTACCTCGAAGTCAACTGCAGACCGTGACTCCAGCTATTATAAATTACAGGAACTCATTTACGAGGAACAGCCGGCTATTTATCTATATGTGCCGATGGACCGGATCATTATTTCCAAAAAATTTAAGACAATCACGACATCCCGAAAGCCCGGCTATTTTGAAAATCTTTTTGAGCTTGCTGAATAATATGGGACCATCATGATCAGGTCTCTGCTCAGAAGAGTATTGTATGCCGTGGCGGTGCTATGGATTATATCCATCATCATCTTCTGGCTGAGCAAACAAATGCCGGGGGATGAAGTACTTGATTATGTAAGCATCGATGATTCACGGTATGCTACCATGATCAATCCGCTGGATCAACGAACGTCGTATCATCAGGTAGCGCATGACCGGGGCTTACACTTACCGGGTTTTTATTTTTCCATATCTCCTGTACTTTATACGGATCGTGTTAACCTGATCCTGAATCCGGCAGAAAAAGAAAATATTAAAAACTGGATGCGCATTTACAAACAACCTGAAGCAACCACGAGACTTTATGAATCCCTTGTTGCGGGAATGAGAACTTCCTGCAAATCTGTACCTACAGGTTCTCCGGGATTCCAGGTGTGTTTGTTTTATGCACAAGCACTGGCAACATTTGATCCGCACATCATTTACACCAATGCAGTCACCCTTTCGGAAAAAATAAAAACAGACAGTTCTGTTACAGAACAAATCCGTAGCGAATTAGCAAACGTAATCGAAACACAGGATGAATTGAGAAAATATTCTTCCAAAGCAATTTCGATACATTCCTGGATACCTGTCCTTCGTTGGCATGGTACGCAAAATCAATATCATCAATGGATGCGTGGATTACTTGTACAACAGCCACTTACTTCACTTATTGACGGCAGGAATGCATGGAAAAAAATATATGAAGCCTTACGATGGACACTGTTGCTAAATGGTATGGCTTTGCTGTTAGCCCTGTTCGCAGGCACATGGATTGGCATCTGGAGTGGAAGAAATCATGGCAGCCGGAGTGAAAAGAGTATCAACTGGGTATTATTCGCGTTGTTTGCCATACCCTCCTTCTGGCTGGCTACATTATTAATTTACTTTTTTGCGTCAGGTGAGATCATTAAAATATTTCCTGCAGGTGGCATTGGGAATCATCGTGGCGGTGCAACTATTTTTTCAAATGCAGGTGATCTCTTCACACATCTTTTTCTTCCGGTCATTTGTCTTACTGCCGGAGCGTTGGCGTATGTATCACGACAGATGAAACAATCTTTTTTACATGAAGCAAAACAACCTTTTGTCGGGGCGTTACAGGCACATGGGGTCAGTGAAAAAACAATAGAGCGACAGCATGTCATTCCGAATGCTTTGTTTCCGATCATTACGATCATCGGAGGATCTGTACCCGCATTACTTTCCGGTTCGCTTATTATTGAAGTGATCTTTAGTATTCCAGGCATGGGCAGACTACTGTACAGCAGTTTGCTGGCACGGGATTGGCCGGTTGCTTTTCCTTTGCTGATGATGGCCGCGATGGTAACTGTTATTTCATACATCCTGACAGATCTTGTTTACAAGTGGGCGGATCCCAGGGTGAAAACGGTGGACGGCTGATGAAATACAAAACTCTATTTCACAGACTCCCATATTGGAAAGAAAGCCTGGCAGTCAGATGGTCATGGATTTTTCTGATGATCGTTGCATTTTTTGCCATTACGGGGCCGTTTGTAGCAAATGAAAGACCTTACTATATAAAACTTGAAGAAAAAAGTTACTATCCGCTTTTTCAAAATATTTCTGAGTCACAGTTATCGCAATTACATCCTGATCATTCACCCGTGCGCTGGCGGGAGACACAGTTTGAATCTGTTTGGTATGCTCCAATACCGTATAGTTATTACAGTATTGATTTGAAAGCAGGTGCACATGTAGGACCATTTGACACACTAAAGACATCCCTTAGGTTTAGGCATTGGTTGGGTACGGATCCGCTCGGTCGTGATGTGATGGCAGGCATGATACGCGGATGCAGGGTCAGTCTGATCATTGGGTTAGGTGCGATGCTGCTTTCATTATTAATTGGAGTTCCGTTGGGATCTGTTGCAGCATACTGGGGTAATAAAAGATGGAGATTATCATGGCTGCATGTATTGCTGGGCAGTATCCTAATCATAACCGGCATGTATATTCTTTCCATTCCGATTTCCATTTCAGTAAAACTCATTACACTATTGCTGGTTGCTTTATCCATCGTTTTCATTGGTATACTTTTTAGAAAAACAAGATCAGGACGAATAACGATTCCTCTCGATCAAATGATCATGGGTCTCATCAGTATCGTAGATAGTTTTCCTGCCCTGTTTATTATTCTCATATTGTTGTTTGTCATCCCGGTGAAAGGATGGTTTATTGTACTGATGGCCATTGCTTTGATACGTTGGCCTGTGATGGCGCGATACATGCGAGCGGAGGTATACAAGATGAAAGAAAGTAATTACATTAGGGCAGCGCAGATTCTGAATCTTCGTGATGTATATATTTTGCGTCATCACATCATACCCTTTGCATTTCGTCCGGTGATGATCAGTTTTGTATTTGGTGTTTCTTCTGCGATCCTGGCAGAGTCATCGCTTTCGTTTTTGGGGATCGGCATGCCGGCAGAAGAATTGAATTGGGGTCGGTTGCTGGCACAGGCCCGTAATCATTTTGATTCCTGGTGGCTTGTGGTGTTTCCGGGCATGGCGATATTCTTCACCCTTATTGCCTTGTATACAATTGGTAATGCGATGCAAAAAAATGATTCAGATAGGGAGCTAACGGAAAGCAATCTTAGTTAGAATGCTTTTCTCGTTTTGTCTTAAACTTCCCCTTTTTCTTCTTGTAGCCTTTAGGTGGAATTAATCCGGATTTGGTTTTAGACTTTTTATACACCCCGTGTTTATCCACTTGTGACTGCGTGGAATCGGTCGGGCAGCCTGATTTTTTGCTGCAGGAAGTTGTTGAAAGGGCTATAATTATTATAAAAATTAGACACAAAATGTTCCTCATGCCTCAAAAATAGGGCTTTCAGGCGATCGTTTTGAGAAAAAGTCAATAAAATCAGGCTATTCAGGCACATTTTCATGTATAATGCTTGTTTATAATATATCCGCGACATACATTTGACTCGAATTTTATTTATTGTTTAACATAATCAAGCTGATAATGAACAAAGGCGATTTAATCGAAGCTATTGCCAAAGGCGCAGACATGACAAAAGCTGATGCCGGCCGTGCACTGGATTCTACTTTGGATGCAATTTCCAAAACACTCAAAAAAGGTGACAAAGTCACTCTTCCTGGATTTGGTACTTTCTCTGTTAGCAAGCGTGCAGCTCGTATGGGCCGTAATCCGGCAACAGGTGAAGCTATCAAAATCAAAGCTAAGAAAACTCCAAAATTCAAAGCCGGAACTGGTTTGACTGAAGCAGTCAAGTAATTGACACTCCACTTTGATCTGGCAATTGAGTGATCAATTGCAAAAACTGAAGAAGGCACTCTGGAAACAAGATTGCCTTCTTCTTTTTACACCTCCCAACAGTAAACATTCTCATGGCTAACATCCAGGAACTCAATACCATTGCCAGTCAGGTCAGACGTGACATCATCCGCATGGTACATCAATGTCAAAGTGGTCATCCCGGCGGTTCGCTTGGTTGCACTGATTTTATGGTGGCATTATATTTTCATATGCTTCATCACAAACTTCCATTTTCGATGGAAGGACATGGTGAGGATATGTTTTTTCTTTCCAATGGACACATCTCTCCGGTATGGTATAGTGTACTTGCTCGCAGCGGATATTTTCCGGTCAGTGAGTTAGGTACGTTCCGGCACATCAATTCAAGATTGCAGGGTCATCCGACCACACATGAAGGACTTCCGGGTGTGCGGGTGGCTTCCGGTTCTCTCGGACAGGGAATGTCCGTAGCGATCGGTGCAGCGCTTGCAAAACGAATGAACAACGATCCAAATCTTGTGTATGTCCTTACCGGTGATGGCGAATTAGAAGAGGGTCAGGTGTGGGAAGCGATGATGTCGGCTGCACATTACAAACTTGACAATATTATTGTCACTGTGGATAGGAATGGCCAGCAGATTGATGGGCCTACCAACCTGGTCATGTCGCTGGGTGATCTTGAAGCAAAATGGAAAGCCTTCGGATGGAATGTGCTTACGATGAATGGCAACGACATGCAGGAAGTCGTCTCGATGCTTGAACATGCAAAAAGTCTGACAGGAAACAAACAACCCATTGTTATCTTAATGAAGACGGATATGGGGTATCCTATTGACTTTATGGTGGGAAGCCATCACTGGCATGGGATCGCGCCCAATGATGAGCAGAGAGATAAAGCATTACTACAATTGGAGACAACACTTGGTGATTATTGATTTTGGATTTTGGATTTTGTATGCCGGATTCACAACTCACGATTCACGATTTTCAATTCACGATTTTCGATTCACGTCAACTACTGACCTGACTACTGACTACTGACCACTGACTAATGACTACTGACCACTGACCACTGACTACTGACCACTGACCACTGACAATTCACAATTCAATAAAAAATGCTCACAGATTTTCCGGTAACAGGTAAGAAGGCCACGAGAGATGGCTTTGGAGATGGACTCCTTGCAATAGGTCAGCAGAATGATCAGGTTGTGGCATTGTGTGCGGATCTGTTGGGATCCCTCAAGATGAATGCGTTTATCAAAGCATTTCCTGAGCGTTTTATACAGGTAGGGGTAGCAGAAGCGAACATGATGGGGATTGCTGCGGGATTGGCCACTGCTGGTAAAATTCCATACACAGGCACTTTTGCGAATTTTTCAACAGGACGTGTGTATGATCAGATTAGGCAATCGATTGCCTACTCTGATAAAAATGTAAAGATCTGTGCATCTCATGCCGGTCTTACACTCGGAGAAGATGGTGCGACACATCAGATTCTTGAAGATATTGGCATGATGAAAATGTTACCGGGAATGACTGTGATCAATCCTTGCGATTATAATCAAACAAAAGCAGCAACAATAGCAATCGCAGAACATCATGGCCCGGTATATCTGCGTTTTGGTCGTCCTTCCTGGCCCATCTTCATACCTGAAACATTGAAGTTTGAATTAGGAAAGGGAATCCTGATGCATGAGGGAACCGATGTCACGATCATTGCAACAGGTCATCTCGTAGCGTATGCAATGGAAGCTATCAAACAATTAGAACAGGAAGGCATCAGTGCCGAGCTGATCAACATACATACGATCAAGCCTCTTGATGAAGAAATCGTATTGGATTCTGTGTCAAAAACAAGATGTGTCGTCACTGCTGAAGAGCATCAGCGCAATGGTGGTCTTGGAGACAGCATCGCTCAACTACTTTCACGTAAATTACCTACACCACAGGAATATGTTGCTGTGAATGATAGTTTTGGTGAGAGTGGTGTGCCGGAGCAGTTGCTGGAGAAGTATGGATTGAGTCCTGAAAATATTGTAGCAGCAGTTAAGGAGGTAGTAAGAAGATGTGAGAGCCGAGTAGGCAAAGGGGAATTTCACCCCTAAGCCTCTCACAGAACCGTACGTGACAGTCTCCTGTCATACGGCTCGTGTTATTCTTGATAGTTTATACAGTACCGATTTTCCAATGATAAAACAGATTTGGAT
>JBBREG010000189.1:0-7609 GCA_038203125.1 Chitinophagales bacterium | reverse complement strand
TCTGCCGCCACTCTTGTAAAATTTGATATCACGAATTATGACAATCAATCAGTGCATTTAGGAGCCGGCATCCGGATGAATCAATCCACGGATTCAGCTCTGAAGCCTTCAGCTGCATACTTTCTTGCAGCGTATGAAGTGAAGGGATTGCTCATCGGACTTAGCCATGATTTTCTCCTTACCAAATTGAGCGCTGACCAGCCCGGTAAAGGTGCATTCGAATTATCCATAAGCTTCACCGGCTTATATGATAATGAGGAATCTTTCTGCCCTACTTTCTAAATAGAAGAATGGTTATCCACAAATTTTAGATCCGGATATTTTCCAAAATTTCTAAACCAAATCCGATCAACCCTACCCGTGGCACCGGATGATTCGTCATCAGTCGCATACGACTGACACCCAGATCACGTAATATTTGTGCACCCACGCCTATATCCTTTTGTTGCTGCATGGAGGAAGGATCCTCCTCATTGGAAAACGATGTCAGAATATCAAGCACATTGTCAGCAGTGTCATGATGTCGCATCAATAAAAATACACCTGTGCCTTCCTTTTCAATGAATGAAAGTGCGTTATCAATTTCTGTTGCAGTGTCACCAAAAATAAAACCTAATAAATCACCTGTACGCGACATACTATGTACCCGCACAAGAGTGGCATCCGTATCGGAAACATGCCCCTTGACCATGGCCAGGTGAATATCATCCGAGGTCAGTTGTCTGTAAGGAATCACTTGCCATGATCCATATTTGGATGAAATGGAATATGCAGGTAAGCGCTCAATAATACGTTCCTGCTCCATTCGATACTTGATCAGGTCCTGAATGGAAATGATCTTCAAATCATTTTTCTGAGCAATCTCAATAAGTTGTGGAAGACGCGCCATGGAGCCATCCTGATTGAGGATTTCAACCAAGACGCCCGCCGGATAATATCCTGCCATTCGTGCCAGGTCAATTGCCGCCTCCGTATGGCCTGATCTGCGCAATACACCACCCGTTTTTGCCCTGAGCGGAAATATATGTCCGGGACGTGCATAGTCTTCTGCTTTAATGGACGGATCTATGAGCGCCCGAATACCTGTAGAACGATCATGTGCTGAAATTCCTGTAGTACATCCATGTCCAATGAGATCGATAGATACGGTAAATGCTGTTTCATGCAATGCTGTATTATCACGCACCATCATCTGCAGTTTTAGCTCTTCTACCCTCTTTTCATCTAATGGTGCACATATCAAACCACGTCCGTGGGTTGCCATAAAATTGATGATCTCGGGTGTGACGCACTCAGCAGCACAGATAAAGTCACCTTCATTTTCACGATCCTCATCATCCACCACGATGATTATTTTTCCCGCCCGGATATCATCAATTGCGGATGCAATTGTGTCAAGTTGAGAAGGTGATACGATGACATCCATTGAAGCGAATTTCATTTTTGTAAATATGCATTTTTTGAAACAATGAGTTCTTCCATTTTCATCACCTGTTCCTGCCAGCGATATTCCCCGGCTATCAATGACCGGGCATTTTCAGCGATGCGCTCATACTGTTTGGGATGATCAAGTAAAAACTCAATATGCCTAATCATTTCTTCAGGTGTATCTGCCACGAGGATCTCTTCTCCACTGACAGCCCCAATGGCATTATTTACCATGGATGTTGTTACACAGGGCACACCCATAGACATGGCCTCAAGTATTTTATTCTGCAATCCTAATCCTGAAAACATTGGTGCGACAAAGATACGGCCATCCCGGTAGGCATCACGTATATCCGGTACCCATCCCTGTACAGTAACTGAAGGAGGCTGATGCATTCTTCTGATCATTGCAGCAGGTCTTGCGCCAGCAATCAGGAGCTTAAGAGTCCTCCCTTTTCTTTTCAGTGCAGGCAGCAGCTCATTCACCAAAAACGCAACGGCTTCTTTATTGGGTCCATATCCAAGATTTCCTACAAACACCAGATCGTGATGTGGTGTGTGATGTTTCGTGCTGTTTACAAATGAATCATCTACGCCATTGGGAATCACGGCAATCATTTCTTTGGAAGGAAGTTTTAATCGATTTTTTTCCTGTTCGGAAATAATCATGTGCCGGTCAAAATCTTTATAGATCGTACGCTCGAATGCTGCCAATCTTGTTGCTTCCCAACGAAAGAATAATCCAAACCATCGATGACGTGTACTCAACTGCCTCATCCCTTCTGAAAAAACATCCATGTAATCCAGCGTCTTCGGAATAGGAAGTGCTCTGACATACGGAGCTGCCCGGATCAACTGGCATATGACATGATCCGGATCAACATAAATAATATGATATTGCACCTGGCGCTTAATGGTACGATCCAGAAAATAACTGATCTGTATGGGTAGTCCTTCAAACCAACCCAACACCAGTTGTATGGGAAGCAACCATGTTTTGATTCGAAATACTCGCACCGAGGCACAGTAAGGTGCCATAGCATCTAAATCTTCCTGGCAGATCTTTTTATGAGAAAGTGAAACCAGATGGATCTCATGTCGTGTGCTGAGATGGCGTATCTGGTGAAATGCTCTGAGTTTATCTCCTTTTTCAACCGGGTAAGGAAATCGGGATGTAACAAATGCTATGCGCACACGACAGGGGTTAAGCAGAAATGGAATCAGGAAAACTGTGTTTTGCCTCTTCCTTTTTATAGGTGAGTAATGCCTGATAGATCCCAAGGATCTGTTGAGCTGCTTCCTGGCTGTTAAACTGATTTATGGCTTTTTCTTTAGCCCTGTTTCCAATCTGAATTACTTCTTCGGGATGTGCTACACAAAACTGAATTGCCTCAATAAATCCTTCCACATCATCCGCCACTAAAAAATCGGATTTATGTTCTCCATCAATTCCTTCTTTTCCCAATGATGTAGATATCACTACTTTCCCCAGGTACATGCCTTCGACAATCTTAACCCGCATACCACTGCCGGAAAACAACGGTACGATCATGACGGAATGGGCACTAATAAAAGCAGCAGCATCTTCTATCTCACCATGTATGACTACGTTTGGAAGTTTGAGATCCTTAATGGATTTAGGCGTGTTTCTGCCTGCTATGTGGAATGAAATGCCTGGCCATTTAGTATGGATTACAGGCCAGCATTGTGTAAGAAACCAATTGAGACCCTCCAGGTTAGGAACCCAATCCAGCGATCCGATAAAACACAATGACATCTGCTGACCAGAGTTAGCCTGAACTCTTGGATACAAACCGGAATCAAATCCGATCGGCGCTGCTGATGCGCCATTTTTGTAACCCTTGGTTTTAAACTGTGCGAGATCCCTCTCTGTTAACGTCACCAGATAATCGTACGAAGTGAATTGCTGAAGTTCATATTCCTTCAGTTTATGCGTCAGGTACTTCAGGTACCATTTTTTGACTTTCGACCCGGTATTGCTGGTGATGCGTTCCCATATCTCATGCTCGACATTATGCGCTCTCATGACAATGCGGGCATTCGAATATTTGCGAATGGTATCGACATACGGAGCGAGGTACAGTGTCTCCAGCTGGATAATATCAAACTGTTGGGATGACAGGATCTCAATCAACCTGGCTTCAAACGCCCTGGATCTGAAACGTCGGATATGGTATGATTCGCCTGAAAGTATACTCGCTAATGCATGTAAGGGCTTGATCGCATTATCGATATCCACCGTATGGATCTCAGAAAAATGGTCGTACGCGGTGGGAAGGCTTGAAATATCAACATAGTGTTTGCTGGTATTCATGCAAAGTAATGTGCTGTCACAGCCGAGGGATTTTAATTCCTTGCAGAGGTTACTGATCGCGATGGATTCACCATCCTTCAGCGGATACGGAAATTTCTTGCAGAGAAATAAAACTTTCATACGATCAATCTCAGAAAACGGGTTACAAAAATAGTCTTTTTATCCCCGTTTTGTGGTCATAGCCGATATCTGTCTGATTGAGGTGAAGGCGAGTGACACTTATTTTGCAAATTTGACCCAGATGATGCGTCAGACCGGAAATTACGAATGGGCCATTGTGGCTAATGATCTTCACCGCCGTTACGGCTCCCTGGAGGTTCTCAAAGGGGTAAGCCTCAAGGTACCCCGGGGTAAAATGGTGGCAATCGTAGGAAAATCCGGATCCGGAAAAAGCACACTGCTGCATATTCTGGGAACCTTAGACACTCCTGATCAGGGAAATGTGGAGATCTGCGGAACTAAAATTGCAGGTATAGGCCCCAGAAAACTGGCATCGTTCAGGAGTGATTACCTTGGATTTGTATTCCAGTTTCATCATCTATTGCCTGAATTCTCTGCTGTTGAGAACATCGCCATGCCTGCCCTTATCGCCGGGATGAAGAAAAAAAATGCTTTCAAAAGAGCCGAGGAATTGCTCGGATATCTTCACCTGTCAGATCGATCCTCCCACAAACCGAATCAACTATCAGGCGGAGAACAGCAACGTGTTGCCATTGGAAGAGCACTTATGAATGAGCCCGACATTATATTGGCAGACGAACCTTCAGGCAACCTGGATACTGAGACATCAATCCAGGTCCATCAGCTTTTAAGGAGTATCACGACTGACATGGGAAAGAGTCTGGTGATCGTAACCCATAATAGGGATCTGGCTGCCCTGAGTGATACCGTGTATGAAATGAAAGACGGGTTATTGATTGCCTGAGATATCAGGAAAAGATGTCACTTATGTCCATGTATTGATATACTTTCCTTCGGGATCAAGCCTTTTCCCTACAGCCTCATAATTGATGACCCGATCTTCTCTGGTGTCGGGGCCCAATCCTGCCATATTGAGCCAGGAAACCCAATTGGTACATGGGTCATAATCGATGAGGCAATATTCAAACCATGCAGCTCCCAACCTCCAGTCAAGTTGCAGTACTTTGATAAAGTATCCTGATACCAATCTACGTAAGGAATCCGGGAGCCAACCGGCATATTTTAACTGCTTCATGGCTGCATCCACAATGGCAATTCCCGTTTTGCCTTGCTGCCATGTGAGCAGGGCTGTTATATCCTTTTTATAGGTTTGCGATCCCCCTTTTATGCCCGATTTATAAAAAATCCGGTCGCCATATTTCTTACCCATCAAACGGAGGTAGTCCCGGTAGAGCAAGCTTTGAAGGATTTCACCCCCGTTTTTCACATCATCCAGGGTATGATAAAATACTTGCTTTGGCGAAAGACAGCCAATCGCTATCCAGGGAGTAAGGAGGGAACCATCAGTTTCAGCAAATCCAACCGGCATCTGGCGTTCCATATCATGCATCAGTGCAAGTCCCGCTGTCTCCCCACCCACAAAATAATGTTGGGACATCATCTCGGAATTCGGCAGGAGGTCGGGTAATGAAGGTATCTGGCCGGGATCAATATCTTCAGGTATAGAAGGCATTATCACCGGAGTTTCCAATGGAAGGCGTATGGGAATAACCTGTTCAGTTTCTTTCCGAAAGACAGCGAAGGAGTCAGGGCAATGGGTAACAGGAAATGGCAGGTCAGAGGTGTAATAAAGCATTTTGCCCCTGCTATATCTTAGTTCGCAGCCGATGGTCCAGAGACGCTGTTCAAGGTTATCCTGTACATCGACTTCCTCCTGTGTTCGCTCGCGGTTACAATAGATAAAATCCACCTTATGATTGACGGTCAGATCATACAGCAACGCTTCCGATTTGCCTACCCTGATGATCAGGTCAGATCCCAGGGCCTGCAATTGCCGACGCAGATCCTGCACACTTTCAATCAGAAACTGAGCCCGTAAGCCACTGGTTTTAGGAACTCCATAGCGTGTTAAAGGGCGGAATTGACGTTTATCAAAAATATATACCGGCAGCACATCATCACTGTTACGGATGGCTTCGAGTAAAGCTTCATTATCATGCAGCCTCAAATCTTGTCTGAACCAGAGAATTGATCTCACACTTTATAAATTGTAGAACAAAATTACGCTTTCCTGCAGTGCAGCCTCACAGCAAGTTATCTTTGACCATTCAAATCAATAACACATGAAATTTTTCTTTTCAATTTTATTCATGCTCGCCTTGCTGGCATCCTGCAAACCAAAAGATTCATCTGATCAGAAAGATAGCATTTCAACATCTGAATTGTCCACAGATGCTAAAACACTCGAAGCCGAGGTGATGAAGGTACATGATGAGGTGATGCCAAAAATGTCAGATATCCAGCATCTTACCATGCAGTTACGGGATCGGAAGACAAAAGCACCTATGGCTGAGAGCGGTAAGCCTGATTATCCGGCGGCAGTAGATATGAATCTAACGAATCTGAAAGAAGCCGAAATCGCTATGATGGACTGGATGAAAGAGTATAGCGATCGTTTCTCCAAAATCGCTCCCGATTCAACAGTTCAATTTTTGCAACAGGAGTTGGTGAAAATTAATGACGTTAAAACCACCATGCTGTCTTCTATCGAGGAGGCATCAGCCTGGCTGACTACAAATCCTGCGACAAAATGAAAACAGTAGGATCATGCCTTTGCATTCTGGCTCTTGGCGTCTGTTTTTTTTCATCCTGCAAGACGGAGAGTGGACAATTACCCTATATGGGCAATGTGGAGTTCGTGAACGGGGATTCGATATACCACACAGTTCCGGATATTCAGGTGATTGACCAGGATAGTCAAACTATCCGCTTATCAGAGTTTGGTGACAAAATCTTCATTGCAGATTTCTTTTTTACATCTTGTCCAAGTATATGTCCAAAAGTAACTAAGCAAATGTTGCGGATTTATGAGCGTTATAAAGATGATGAACGGGTTGTGATCTTATCCTATACGATAGATCAGCGCCATGACTCAGTCGCAGTGTTGAATCGATATGCCAAAAATCTTGGGGTAGAAAGTATTCGGTGGAAGTTTGTAACCGGAGAAAAGGACTCCATTTTTCACCTCGCCGATTCATATTTTGTTAGTGCAGTCGAAGATCCTGATGCGCCGGGAGGGTTTGACCATAGTGGCAGGATTATATTGCTTGATAAAGACCGACATGTCAGAGGGTATTGTGAAGGCACAGATCCTGAATCTGTCACATCCTTTTTTACGACCATTGACCAGTTACTGCATGAGCAATACCCTTAAAGTTGCTGTGTTGGTCATCAGTGCTTCTCTGATTTTTGCCTGCCAGCAAAATCCATACAAGCAGGGTAAGACGCTATATTCCTTTCATTGTGAAAACTGCCATATGGTGGATGGATCAGGTTTGGTTGACTTAATTCCGCCACTGTCATCTTCCCTGTTGCTTTCAGATACTACCGGCCAAATGGTCTGTCTGATCAGGTCAGGCCTGCCGTTTAATCATCAAACGAGGCAACAAATGCCACCGAATGGTGATCTGAATGAAGTGGAATTGGCCAATCTGGTGAATTATTTGCAAACAGAATATACAGAACACAGCCGTGCTGTGCGGGTGGAAGATGTCAAAAGATGGTTGGCTGGCTGTCAATCTATCGAAAACTAAAAAGGGACCTATCCAAAAAAGATTATTTTTACCGTTCTTGAAAATGAGCTATTCTATGTCAAAAACAATGACAATACACTCTTTCGCTAAAATATTGCTTTCGATCCTCTTT
>JBBREG010000188.1:0-7682 GCA_038203125.1 Chitinophagales bacterium | reverse complement strand
ATCAGACGGTTTCCTATTCAGTCCATATTCAGAATGGCAGCGGTGCGATTACGGATATATATTCAGGTCAGGCGGAAGCCAGGAGATTTGAAACAGCGGTTACATTACGTCTGCCGCTTGCTATAGGTGGAAAGGCTGGTCTGTACAGGTTACTGGTGATCGTGGATCCGATTCAGGCTGTGGATGAATTGCCGGCACCGATGGCTGAATCCAATAATAACCTTACGGACAATCTTGGGGTTGCGGGTATTCCATTTGTAGTGGTGGACAATTTAATTTCAGCGGTGTATCCTCCGGATTTTGCAATCGTCACTACCGGCACTCCGCAATTGGTTGCCACCAGTAGTAATTCGTTTATTAAAAAACAAAATATCGTATTGGAGATTGATACGACTGCCCTGTTTAATAGTCCTTCGTTAGTACATGAAAAATTTGTGAATCACAGTGCGACACTAAAGTGGTCGCCCATTATATCACTAGTACCCGGACAGGTGTATTATTGGAGAGTTAGTACAGATAGTATTTCTCCGACGCAGGATTATATCTGGAGCCGGCGTTCATTTTTATATCAGCCGGGAAGCCAGGAAGGATGGAATCAGTCGCATTTTTATCAGTTTACGGATAATAGCCTGAACAGGATAAAAGCAGATAGTTCAAAGCATTCCTTTTTATATGACCAGACTAATAAAAATTTCAGGATGCTCAACCGGTATCACGATGTTCCGCTTGGTCTTGTTCCTTTCTTTTTTGAAGATGGAAAATTCAATGCTAAACTTGCGCAGTCATTCAGAAATTCAAATGTACATGGCTTTGTCGTAGCCATTGATTCTTCAACGGGTCAATATTTGATGAATCCTCCTGGTGGTCTATATGGATCTATTGCACTTCCAACTATTCCAATGGAAGGGTTTGCGTATGATCTGACAACGGCCGAAAGTCGTCAAAATATGCTCAACCTGATTGACAACGTAATCCCTGCCGGCTATTATGTTTTCTTTTATACCTATCAGCATACAGGTTTTGAAGACTATCATCCTGAGACATGGGCAGCAGATGAAACAAATTTTGGAAAAAGCATCTTTACTGTTATTGAAAATCAATATCCTGAATCGCAAATCCGTACCCTGGGCACCGCGGGCAGCAAGCCATATATTATTTTATTCCAAAAGGACCGTGGGGTCATAGAGGAACAAGTTGCTGACAGCGTGGGCTCCGTCATTTCGATAAGTTTTGATGCAGGTATATCCGCATCTCTTGGATCATACACATCAACACTTGTAGGTCCTGCTTCCAAATGGTATGAAATCGAACAGCAGATGCACAATGGTCCGGATACGAATGGGGTGCACATTATTTCAGCCTTTGCTTTAAATGAAACCTTTACAGATACCCTTTGGATCTCTCACAACCTGACGGATGTCAATGTCAATATTGAAAGTATTGACGCATTGGCATATCCATATATTCAAATGTCCTTAATGACAGGTGACAGTGTTGAATTCAGTCCATCACTCATTGATTATTGGAGAGTCTTTTATGATGGGTTCCCTGAGCTGATCATCAATCCGGATGAAGGATTTGTTTATGAAAAAGATACATTGGAACAGGGTCAGAATATGACACTGAGTACTGTTGTTGAAAATGTAAGTCCTTATCCGGTAGATTCATTTGTCGTATCGCTTAAAATAATAAGTGCAGATAATACTGTTGAAGAACTAAAGAAAACGATTCACGGTATAGCCCCGTATTCCGTATCACAAATTGCATTTAATAAGGTCACAGACCAGATGAAGGGTGACTACCAGATTCTCATGGATATCAACCCCTCACGTGCTGTAACCGAAAACAATTATCTCAATAATATTGGCATACTGCCTCTACACGTTGAGGGTGATGGCTTAAACCCCATTCTCAATGTTACATTTGATGGCCAACATATTCTCGATGGAGATCTCGTCGCCTCAAAACCGTTGATTGCCATTCAATTACATGATGAAAATCAATATCTGCGACTTGATGACACCAGCTCCTTCGCCCTGTTCCTAAAATATCCATCTGAGTCACAGCCTCGTCCCGTATCCTTCTCTGATGATTGGGTTCAGTTTGTTCAGGCATCAGGTTCCGGGAAGAATGAAGCATCTGTGGAACTCCGGCCACATCTCACTGAAGATGGCATCTATGAACTTCAGGTTCAGGCTCTGGATGCATCCGGCAACCTGGCAGGAGATAATGAATACCTGATCTCCTTTGAAGTGATTAATGAAGAGTCTGTATCGCATCTGTATAATTATCCCAATCCATTCAGTACAGCAACTCGGTTTGTCTATACCCTGACAGGAGAAGGATCTCCCCGATACTATAAGATCCAGATCATGTCTGTATCGGGCAGGATTGTACGAGAGATCACCCAGGACGAACTTGGGCCTCTTACTGTGGGTACACATATGACAGATTTTGTGTGGGATGGTACAGATGAGCAGGGAGGCAGGCTTGCCGCAGGTACGTATCTCTATCGTATGATTGTCAAGAATGAAGGACTGGAAGATTACAAACGATACTCTACTTCAAAGGAGGATGTATTCTTCAGCAAGGGATGGGGTAAGCTTGTGATCCTGCGATAATTTGTGAAGGGCATACCAAATCATTTGTTTTTTAGTAAGGATCACAAACCCGGTCATCAGAAATCACTTGACGGATTAAGAGGTGTTGCTGTTCTTTTGGTTCTGCTAGCCCATGCCAGCAATAACGATTTTAGTTTTTTTGACGGACTAACCTTCTATGGAATTGGAAAAGGTGGCGTGTACCTCTTTTTCGTACTGTCCGCATATCTTTTAGATCAACAGATCATTAGAGCTATGGCAAATGGTACAGCCAATTCATTCTTTTGGAGACGATATTTTATTCGCAGAGTGCTTCGCATTTTTCCTCTCCTAATCCTTGCCCTTATCACCTTCTACCTTATTTTTCGTTTTGGGGTTATCACACCCATCCGCTCCATGAATGACATTGTCCGTCATTTTTTTCTTCTGGATGGAAAATCCATATTCTGGTCCGTGCCGGTAGAGTTTAAATATTATGTGCTATCTCCATTGATTATATGGGTTTGTCAAAAATTTCTGAAATGGGATATAAAAAAGATTACACTCTTGCTATGCATCCTTATCATTGTCACATTGAGTTACGATACCTTCCTGGAATTTTCCAAATTAAATACATTAAAATATTTACCTGTCTTTCTGGCCGGGACATTTATCGCTCTTTATACTTCTCAAAAGAGGTATCCAAATGTCTCCGCAAGCCGGATAGCTATCTTTGGATTTATGTCCCTTTTACTTTGTCTCTTAACAAACCCTACTTATGCGAATGATTTTTTAGGTATAAGTATTGTCAATAACGGAAGGCAGATCATGTTAGTCTATACCCTGCTATGTTTTGTCATGTTAACTGCAGCGATATCTCCAAAAAATATCTTTCGAAGTTTTCTCGAAATGAAGTGTCTTCGATTTATCGGAGTGATCAGTTTCAGTGCATATTTATTTCACATGCCTGTCATCCTGATATTAAAAAGTGGAAGTTGGAGAATACCAGACGACATTAGGATTTATATATATTTTATCCTAACCTTCATTATTTCAACCCTCCTCTATGTATGTGTAGAAAAACCCTTGTCGAGAATTACACTATGGAAACCATCTATGCCATCTGGCCCGGATACGCCTCCATAAATATTTTCTGATTTTTTCCAATCGTGTATATGCCCCTTTATTGACATGGGGGAATGCGATTTTAGGGATAGGCTTATCCAGAAAACTGCAAATCCTTTCCCAATGTGGTTGTTCTGTCAGATTGATAATTAAAAGGTCACCAGGCCGATGCGCAAAATACCGTAATACTTCTGCATTATGATGGCGATACACTTTTAGAAACTCCGCCTGATGACCAGCAGGGAAAGGGTATTGGTAGATCAATTCCTGCATTTTCGATGGCGTCGCATTAAAATGATTGAGGACTGATTTATACCATCCTGCTTCATCGCGAAGGGTAAGTATAAATTTACTTCCTGGATAAACTTTATCCAACTCCTTATACAAGACCGGCCAAGGGTTATCCTGAAAAGCATCGAACTGTGCTATCACCTCATGAATCCTGTCCATTTCCCCCGAACTTACACTTTCTATGAGGTCATACCGTACGCCGCAAACCCTATAACCGAGATGGATCAACGCCTGCTCAAGCGAAGTTGTCCCTGTCTTTTGAAATCCTATGCAGAATATTTTTTTCAATAGATGATGCAGATGTAGAAATTCAAATGTAGGAAGAAACGCCAACTAACAATTTGAATAATGATATGGAGAAGGAACAGAAAGCTTGGCTATAATATATCTATATTAGCCCTGATGATGAATAAGACGTATGTCATTGATTCCCATGCCGGGCTGCAACTATGGGCACGGCTGCGTGAGTGCTGGCAGCGTCGCGACCTCATCCAGGTGCTTGGTGCAAGAGATATCAAGGTACGCTATACACAGACGGCCCTCGGGATGTTGTGGGCAATCATCAATCCGCTCATCTCAGTATTACTTTTATTTTTTGTTTTTAACATCATCCTGAAAATTGATACTGGTATCATTCCTCCATTCCTTTTTACAATGAGCGGAATGTGTGCATGGAATTACTTTTCAAAAGTGGTTTCTGAAGCCGGCACCTCCATCATCGGGGCTCAGGAACTTGTCCGAAAAATATATTTCCCCAGATTAGTGATACCCATTTCAAAATCATTGAGTGCTATAGTGGAATTTATCATTGTACTGGTGTTTTTATTTACCCTGCTGATTATATATAAGACGCCACTGGATATCCGGATACTGTTAATCATCCCCTTCACCTTCATGCTTGTCATAATTGCAACTGGGTATGGAATATGGATTGCTGCTCTCACCATTCGCTTCAGAGATTTTCATTACATCGTACCAGTGCTACTGCGGATAGGGATGTTTGTCAGTCCCATTGCATTTGGAAGTACCCATGTCCCTCCGGGATACAAATGGGTCCTGAGCCTGAATCCATTGACAGGTATTATTGATGGTTTCAGGTATGCTCTTTTCGGCACACTGCCTGATTGGCCACTCCTGATATTTTCCTTATTGGTCAGTGTGGTAATTTGTATAGTCGGGGTCGTTTATTTCCTCCGGATGGAACAATACATTGCTGACATCGTATAGCTCTTAATCCATGGAAGCAATCCGAATTGATCATGTCTGGAAAACGTATAAACGAGGGAAAATAAAACGTTCCGATCTGCGCCAAAGCATCCGATTTTGGTGGCAGGAAATGTGGCATCCCACTGAGGAGTTTCATGCTTTGCAGGATATAAACTGCAGAATTGAAAAAGGGGAGGTCATTGGCATTCTGGGACCTAATGGTGCGGGTAAGTCCACTTTGCTTAAGCTACTTTCGAGGATCACCTCTCCAACGCAGGGTAGAATAAGTATTACAGGCAGCCTTTCTTCATTACTTGAAGTTGGGATTGGATTTCACCCGGAATTGACCGGGCGTGAAAATATTTTTCTGAATGGCGTTATCCACGGAATGTCTCGTAAAGAGATTGATCGCAAGATTGATCAGATTATTGATTTTTCCGGACTCGAATTGTATCTCGATACACCTGTAAAACAGTATTCATCCGGGATGTATGTCCGGCTGGCTTTTTCCGTTTCAGCGCATCTTGATTCAGATATTCTCCTGTTGGATGAAGTGCTGGGTGTTGGTGATCTGGAGTTTAAAAAGAAGAGCTTACAAAAACTTCATGAAACTGTCAGAGACGGTCGCACCATCATCATGGTGAGCCATCAATTGGATATTCTACAATCATTATGCACAAAAGGAATCTATCTGGAGGCGGGTCAAATTAAAGCCACAGGTCCGATAAATGAAGTCATCGACCTTTATTTGAAATCGCATACTGATGTTTTTCAATTTAATATAGCCGACCGAAAAGACCGGGAAGGAACTGGTGTAGCAAAAATCAAAACGCTTGAATTCATCAATGCATCAGGCGAAACCCTCCCCCACATCATCAGCGGCCAACTTGTCATCATTCGCATCCACCTGGACTCGCAACGTGCCATCCTGAATAATGTGGAAATCCGACTGGATATATTTGATCAGATGGGACAACAATGGTTTGTTCTCAGCAACAATGTCAGTGATGGCATGATTAGCCAATGTAATGGGACGGCAGCGTTTGAATGTGTAATTCCCAAATTTCCACTTGCTGAAGGAAGCTATTATCTAAGCGCCTCACTAAATGTAGAAAAGCAACGAAGTGATGCCGTTCAAAATGCGTTACGATTCGATGTGGTGCCTGGTGTTTTTTATCCCACAGGTCGGACTCCTGATTCATCGAAAGGAGTGTTGGTAGACTATCATTGGAAGGTTAGTTCCTGATCAGATAAACAATTTCCAATAAGCTCTTTTCAAAATGTATAAAAGTGTCCTGGGACCTGAAATTTTCATGGTAAATGCAAATCCTGTTTTCAACCCGGTATTTAACTTCCAAACCGGCCTGCCTTTTAATTCGCTTCGAATATTTCTTGCATGAATAATCCGAAGCCAATGAAATCCTTCACGCAATCTGATCATCTTTATGCCCAGAGGGATTTGAGTATGGGGAAATCCGAAAACAGATAGTATTTCTTTGGCGTTTGAGGTTTCTATCAGACTAATGAAATTGTTAGGTTCTGAAATATTCAATCGCGTTACAACCGCTATCTCAGGATGATAAAAATATCCCCCTTGTAAGTTAATGAGTATACGATCTTCCGGCACAAATTGGGTTTGAATCCGGCGGATAAAATCTTTTTCCAGAGCATCATCATTGTCGAGGCGTGTCGTAATCACATAGGGATGATCCGATTGTTGCAACAACGCCTGTAAATCGTTACTCATGTCAGCCATGTTCGGGACATAACGTAGAGATACTTGTTTAATCTCTTTGACTGCATCCATGATTTCATCCCGCAAGGTGAAGGTGGATAAGGTGTCACAATAAATGATCCAATGAAAATTCTTTTCGGACTGTGCCATGACCGATGGCACACAATATTTTTTGAAAAGGTGAAGCCGGTGTTCCATCCATCCTTTATCCCTGACAGACTTTCCCCCCTTATCAGAAGCCCACACTTCAACTGGTATATTAAAGCGAGTCACCAGATAATGTGTAAATTTCCCCATTGTAATTACAAAGGAAATAAAAATCTATGCAGTGGTTCCGGAATATGGCGTATGTCCTCATCGTCCTCATCGGCGGAGGATTCCTTTTATTAACATTCCAGGACCTTCTGTTCCCCATCTTCTTTGCGCTGTTTTTTAGTTTCCTCCTCATGCCTTTAGAGAAATGGCTCTTTCGCCGCGTTCGGTCCAAGTTTGCATCGATCACATTGAGTATGCTTTTCGTGTTGGGTGCAATTGCCGGATTCCTTTTTGTCTTTGGTAATCAGTTGATCATGATCATCAGCGACATGACCTCCATACAGGACCAATTGAAAGATGGTCTCCAGCGGATCCTCACCTTTATAGATGAGAACGTCCCCTACGTGGAAGTCCCCGCTGACCCCGAATCGCTGAACCGCACGATGGGCAAACTGCTTGAAGCACCAATCAGTTTTATTGGATCGAGTATC
>JBBREG010000187.1:0-7692 GCA_038203125.1 Chitinophagales bacterium | reverse complement strand
GATCCCAGTAGAATTCAGAATGATCCTTGAAAAAATGAATTGGATTCAGAACCCGGAAATGGATTTTGTATACCTGCTTTCCATCAACATATGTATCTGCATCTCCAATCTTAAGCACGAGGTTATTATTCTCTTTAGACTTAGAAAAATTATATCCTTCTACCCGGACGTCTTTAAAGAGATAATCCACCTGTTTGCCATCGATAACATTTCTATACGGTATAAACTGGAAGATACCGTGACGGGGTTCTGAAAACTGAACCTCGATCACTTCATCAAAATCAGCATATCCTTCTTCGGTAATGGTAACATTGACCGAAAAACGTGTAATGGTAAAGTATTCTGCTTTTACTAAAGAAATGGAAAACAGGAAGGAGAATACAATCAGAAGCCAGTGCTTCCCCATTAGAATTGGACATTTACATTCTGCTTTTCAGCATCATCCACCTCGAAATAACCCATACGTTTGAATCCCATTGGTCCGGCTAACAGGTTACTTGGAAATACTTCTACGGCATTGTTGAGATCGCGTGCAGAGGCATTATAATATCTGCGAGCGCGTTGAATTCCTTCTTCCAAGCCTGTAAGTGTCGTTTGAAGGTTCAAAAATTCCTGGTTGGCTTTTAGGTCCGGATAATTTTCTGATAACGCAAATACTGACTTCAATGCACCACTAAGTTCGTTTTCAGCACCACTGTCTTTTCCGCCACCGGCCATAGCTTTGCTGCGCAACTCAATCACGCGTTCGAGAACGCCACTTTCATATTGAGTGTAACCCTTGATGGTATTGATCAGGTTGGGAATCAGGTCATAGCGCTGTTTTAGATAGACATTGATGGATTCGAAGGCTTCTTCTGTTCCATTACGTAAGCGAACTAGTTTATTGTAGGTACTGACAGCCAATAGGCCGATCAGGATAGCAATAATGGCAAAAATGATAAGAGCGGTCATAGTTTGGTATAGGTTTTTGTCAAATGTACTAAGGACTTTCTGGACATTAGAAACCACTTTATACATTTGTTTAGTTCAATCCGCGGTAATGATTAAAACAATTCTTGTTGGTGACATCGGTTCCACGAAGTCAAGCTGGTACCTTTCAGGGCCCGAAAACCGCTACATCAGCTTGCCAGGTTACAATCCACTAGTACAATCCCTGTCTCTTGGCCAGGAAATGATTAAAGGTTTGTATAATGAGATCAACCCGGTCAGGCCGGATGAAATCTGGTACTACGGAGCAGGAGTCATTGAACTTCAGGCTGCCGATCTGGTCAGAACTTTAATATCTGCATCCTTTCCTTCCAGTTCCATACATATCAGCACAGACCTCGAAGGAGCGGCGCGAGCTGCATGTGGCAGGGAAGCCGGTACGGTTGCAATCCTTGGCACAGGAAGTCATGCAGCTGTATTTGATGGATATCATATTCTGCGTCAGGCGAATGCATTAGGATATATGCTTGGTGATGAGGGAGGTGGGAGTGATATTGGGCGTTCCCTGGTGCAGGCTTATTTTTATAATGAGATGCCGGAACTCGTCCGGATTGAGATGAAAAAGCTTATTGGGGGGGGGCGCACAGACTTTTTAAAGGAACTTTATACATCCCTGGCTCCTAACCAGTTTTTGGCAGATTTTGCCCGAGTTGCTGTTGGTCTTCATGACCATACCTGGATCAAAAACCTGGTTACAGAACGATTTCATTTATTTGTAAAGAGACACCTGGTACCACTGGCACCGATGGGTCCGGTGCATATACTTGGTTCGATCGGGTGTATATTTGCCGGCTTAATTGAAAAGGAACTAACTCATCATAGCATCAGGACGGGACAATTGATCAAAGATCCGTCCCACCGTCTTTTTGAAATGCACATATCGCATGACTTTAATGAAAAATGAAATCCGGCGCATTGCAGTTTTCTCCTCCGGAGGCGATGCACCTGGCATGAATGCAGCCATTCGCGCTGTCGTCCGTACAGCATCGTACTATGACCTCCATGTGTATGGTGTATATAGAGGTTACGAAGGAATGATCGATGGCCAAATCGAACGATTAGATAAACGGGATGTTGGGAATATCATTCATCGAGGTGGGACCATCCTAAAAACTGCCCGCAGTGATCGTTTTCGCACTGCTGAAGGAAGAAAGACCGCATACGAAGCATTGGTAGCTAATGATATAGATGCGCTCATTGCCATTGGCGGTAACGGGACATTTACAGGAGCCAAAATTTTTTATGAAGAATATGGCATCCCTGTAGTGGGGGTCCCCGGCACAATTGACAATGATCTCTACGGAACTGATTACACCATCGGTTTTGACACTGCAGTAAATACTGCGATTGAAGCAGTGGACCGTATCCGGGATACAGCTGATTCACATAACCGGTTATTTTTTGTGGAAGTGATGGGTCGTCATACTGGATTCATTGCATTAAATACAGGTATCGGCAGTGGCGCCGGCGCTATCCTCATACCAGAAGCTGTAATAGATGTTGAATTATTGATCAAACATCTTGAGAAAACTGCCAAACGTCAAAAGCTTTTTTCACTAATAGTAGTTGCAGAAGGAAATGAAAATGGCAATGCCCAGATGCTTGCAACGCAAATTAAAGATCGTTTTCCGGAATATGATCCAAAGGTTACTATCATTGGTCATCTGCAGCGCGGAGGCGCCCCTTCCGCCATGGATCGATTGATTGCCAGCAGAATGGGACACAAAGCTGTGTTGTCAATTCTGGAAGGAAATACGAATGTCATGGTAGGAATAGCAAATAATCAAATGGTACTTGTATCTTTTGATGATGCCATTAACAAAAACAAAGAAATCAATCACGAATTGCTCCAGCTTGCTGAAATCCTGTCAATGTAAATTTGGAAATCACCATTTTTTATATTACCACCAATAATGGATCCTCAGCTTCTTCGCTGGGTAATCTGGCTGTTGAACACCACCTTGCTGCGTGTGCCAATGTCTTTCCCATGAATTCTGTTTTTCCATGGAACGGTGAAATAAAACATGATGAAGAGTATGTTCTGATTCTAAAAACACTCCCTTCCCAGGTCCTTGCACTCAGAACATTTATAACATCCAATCATCCCTATGAGATACCCTGCATTATAAATTGGAATGTGGAGGTCAACGACAAATATGGCAAGTGGGTACAAGAGTACATTAGTACTGGAAGTAATGGACCAAAGGAGTAAAGGAAGATGGGAGTAAGGGGATCTTTTGCTTCAATTCAATTTGTAATCGTATCGGCCGTTTTACTCCACATCAAATATGCTTTAATAAATCCGTTGAGATCTCCGTTCAGGACCAGATCGGGATTATGAACGGTGAACTGTGAACGATGATCCTTCACGCGGCGGTCATCTAACACATAGCTTCGGATCTGGCTGCCCCATTCGTTTTTCATCTTTCCGGATTCTACCTGATCGCGAAGGGCATTTCGTTTCTCGATCTCTCTTTCATACAAACGTGATTTCAGCATCTGTAAAGCTTTGTCCCGATTCTGATGTTGAGATCGCTCCTGCTGACATTCAACAACAATACCTGAAGGCAGATGTCGGACACGCACAGCAGATTCCGTCTTGTTGACATGCTGCCCACCCGCACCACTCGACCGGAATGTATCCCATTCAATATCGTCAGTTTTGATTTCTACAGTGATGCTGTCATCAATCAGCGGATGTACAAAAACGGAGGAAAAAGAGGTCATTCGTTTTCCTTGCGAATTAAAGGGACTGATGCGTACAAGACGATGTACACCATTTTCACCTTTCAACATGCCATACGCATACTCACCGTTTATTTCAATTTCTGCACTTTTGATTCCCGCGACTTCACCATCCTGCCGGTTCAATTCGGAAACTTTGTACCCGTTCTTCTCTCCCCACATGACATACATACGAAGGAGCATATCGGACCAATCACAACTTTCAGTGCCACCCGCACCTGCATTGATCTCAAGGATACAGGACAATTCATCTTCCGGTTGATTGAGTGTACTGCGAAATTCTACATCATCCACAAACTCTGCTGCACGCGCATAAGCAGCATCTAATTCTTCCTCAGTAGTTTCTCCTGCATCAAAAAATTCGAGGAGCACACCGAGGTCATCAACGACCGTCTTAATTTCATGAAAATGGGAAAGCCAGTGTTTATGACTTTTTATTTCTTTGAGGGTAACCTGGGCGCGCTCCGTATCCGTCCAGAAATCAGGATCAAGCGTTAATTGCTCTCTTTCTTCGAGTTGTATTTGTCGCCGGGCGACGTCAAAGATACCTCCCTAATACATCCACGCGGGTCTGCAGGTCAGCAAATTGCTCTATAGTCATAGGAAATAATTAATTCAGATAAAAAAATGACGGGCAGATAGTACCATCTGCCCGTGCATCAAAATTTTTACTTTTCTAATTCTACGTAGAAAATCAAATCTGCATTTTCAGGAATCACAGGAGGAGATCCTGCGGCTCCATATGCTAGAGTGGCCGGTATCAGAAATGTTGCCTTGGTTCCTTTCTTCAATAGCATAAGTCCTTCATCCCATCCTTTGATGACCTGACCCACACCTACCGGAAACTGGTAAGGTTGTCCTGCTTTGAAAGAACTGTCGAACATGCTGGCATCAGAATCCAACATCCCATAGTAATGGACAGATACCTGATCACCCTGAGCAGGTATGGCTCCATCACCTTCCTCGTGAATGATATATTTCAGACCCGATTCAGTGGTTTTGATCTGGGCATTCAGATCTCCTTTCTTATAAGAATCATAAGTGGCTTTTGCCATTGCTTCTACTGCCGGCATTCTGTCGCGAACCACCTGGAGAACTTTATCCTGCTCCGCCTGAACAGAATCAGAATGTGCCTGGAATTGCGCATCATCCATTACATCCACGATACCGACGTGATACACTAATGGACCCGTCAGCTTTTCAAATTCAGCAGGCTTGTTAGTGAGAGAGTCCAGTGGAAAATAGAACTGGAGACTATCACCTTCATGTAACGTTGCAATCAGATCAACTAAAGATTTAAGTTGACCATAATTCTTGTTGTCTTCCATCAGTTTAATGACAGTAGGCTTGCCTGTGGTGGTAGTGCTCTGCATAAGGGAGTCATCTGCCATCAGGGACATATTGAAAAAAACATAGCTGTTGGCCGGAATAGCTTCATCGGAGCCTTTACGGACAATCTGGTATTCGTAGCCTGATTCTGTTTTTAATCGGCGACCTTCAGAGGTGCATCCTGCAATGAAGAGGACAGCTGCGCAAATAGCAAAAAAGAGTTTATTGTTCATGTTGATATTGATATACATTCATTGTGAGTGGAATAATTTCTTTGACTTTAGCAAGTGTATCGGCAATGTTGGCTTTCATTTGTCCTCCGGCTGCATTGCGATGTCCGCCTCCGTTAAAATATTGATTACAAATCTCCTGTACGTTTACAGTTCCTTTGGAGCGGAAAGAGAGTTTGGTTACGTTTTGCTGTTCAGAAATAAATACGGCAAGTTTCATATTGCGAACCATCAGGATATAATTCACGATACCTTCAGTATCACCTCTTCCAATGGACCAGTTTTTATAATCCTCCCGATCCAGCCAGATAATACCAGCCTGGTATTCTGACATGAGTTCCATCCGATTGGCAAGACAATACCCCAAAAGCTTAAGTTGCTTTTCTGTCATGCTGTTAAATAGACGGATCTGCAGCATGTAATCATCCATGCCGAGACGCTTCAAAGCGGCAGAGATTTCAAATACACGTGGATTGGTTGCATACCTGAATGAGCCGGTATCCATCAGGATGCCGGTATACAAAGCTTCAGCGACAGCAGTATCAATGTATTTCTCCAGACCCATGTCGAGGAGGAAATCATAAATCAGTTCTGCAGTGGAACTTGCCTCAGGTTTGGATATGATATGGTCAGCGAAGGGTTCCGGATCGATATGGTGATCGATCAGGATTTTCGTGGCCCGGGAGGCCATGACATCAAGACCAAAGCGGTCGATCCGGTCCAGTGCATTAAAATCAAGGCAAAAGATAAGATCAGCCTTTTCAAAGGCAGTGACGGCTTCGTCCGGGCGCATTTCACCGATGACCACTTTTTCGATTCCGGTAAGGAAATTAAAGACCGGTGGATAGTCATTTGGCAATACGACTGTTACATTATGCATGAGTCGCGTAAGTACTGCAGCTAATGCCAAAGTGGAGCCCAGGGCATCGCCATCGGGGTTCTTGTGTGTGACGATCACAACACGCGAAGGCTGACGAATGATGGTTTGTAATGACTCCATGTACTGGGTGCCCGGTTTTTTAACAGGGCGCAAAGGTCTAATATTATTTACATACTAACAAATGTGTTAAATTTGCCCCCCCTTTAGAATAAATAAGAGATTCAAAATATTATGACAGGAAATATCACATTTACAATGATCAAGCCCGATGCGGTGGCGTCAGGACACCTTGGAGCTATTCTGGCTCAGATCAATAAGGCTGGTTTTCAGATCATTGCGCTGAAATACACAAAATTATCGTCCGAAAAAGCTGCTGAGTTCTATAGTGTTCATAGCGAACGTGGATTCTTTGGAGAACTGAGAGATTTTATGTCTTCCGGACCGATCGTTGCGGCTGTTTTGCAAAAAGATAATGCCGTGGAAGATTTCAGGACGCTTATTGGAGCTACGGATCCTTCTAAAGCTGAACCAGGAACGATCCGTGCGCTGTATGCAAGGAATATTGGTGAAAATGCAGTGCATGGATCCGATTCCGACGAAAACGCATCGATTGAGGCATCCTTCCATTTTGCCCAAACTGAAATTTTCAGATAGGTAGCATTCATTCTTCAAATTTCTTTATCCAGCCTGCGAAGTCTTTGTAAGCTCTCCAATGCCGTATCCGAATGTATCGATCCGGTATGGTGAAAGAAGGAATTAACTGCGATCTGTACTTCGACATCCGGATAGGCATGATCGCGCATGTAATGCATGTACCGGATCATTTGGAATGCATTGAAAAATCGGAAAAACCTTTTTCGGAAAGATGGATATCCCGACGTATGCCTGGTGAGCTCAAATAGGATGTCTCTTAAATTAACTTTGCCCAGAAAGGACATCACCTCATCTGACAAAGAACAGATGATTGCAATCTTTTCATAGGTCATATCTGAATTGGCTTCATTGCATCTTTTCCATACTTCTTCAAGTGAATCGAACAGTGGTTTAATTTCTTTGAAAATGTCAAAATGAGTGGTAAGCCAGTGAGCTTCCGCTTTTAATGCCAGTTGTTGCATCGCTCTGCCAGTACCAAAGGGCACACGTAGTGAAATTCGTGATGTTGGAAAAACAGTTGTTGTCCTGATTTCAAAAAAAGTCTCCGTTTCAATGAATTTTTGAAGCAGGTAAAAATCCTCACCAGCACTCCGGGTATTCATACCACCCTGTGATAAATACCCACGCCGACGTATCGCCATGCTGGATCCCACTGTATAGTATGCACATGGATGTCCACACCACTGTTGGGCATGTACAAGATATCTGAGATGCAATTCGTATTCTATAATTGGTCTGGCGAATTCATCATTTAGTGTATCAATAGAATGTTCAAAATAAATAGATGCTGCATCCAGTTTTAAATTATTTCGAAAAGCATGTTCGATCTCTACCAGGTAATTTTCTTCAACCACACAATCCGCATCA
>JBBREG010000186.1:0-7717 GCA_038203125.1 Chitinophagales bacterium | reverse complement strand
CCACTTTGAGTTCGAACCAGAGATCATCAAGACCGGCAAGGTCGACCAGGTCCTGAAGAAAAATGAGTCCATTCTCATCCAGATCCTGAAAGAGCCCATCTCAACCAAAGGGCCAAGACTGAGCTGCGAAATCACGATACCGGGCCGGTATATCGTACTCACCCCATTCACCAATACGATTGCCGTCTCCAAAAAAGTCAGCAGCCAGGAAGAACGAAAACGTCTCCAGGTTTTGGTGGAATCGATCCGTCCAAAAAACTTTGGCATCATCGTCCGGACCGCTGCTGAAGGCAAAAAAACAGCCGACCTGCACGAAGAGCTCAAAGAACTCCTCGATAAATGGAGCCAGATCCACAAACAACTGCACAAACGCCAGCAACCCGCCAAGCTCCTCAGCGAACTTGACAAGACATCCTCCATACTCCGGGATATGTTGAATGACGACTTCACCAATATTATCGTCAACGACAAAGAGATCTATGACAATATCCAGGACTACCTGGACAATATTGCACCTGCTAAACGAGACATCATCTCACTCTATAAAGGAAAAAAATCGGTGTTCGATACCTACGGTGTCAACCGGCAGATCAAATCATCCTTCGGAAAGACAGCGACCCTGCCCAGCGGTGCTTACCTGGTGATTGAATCCACAGAGGCCATGCACGTCATTGACGTCAACTCAGGCCCCAAAATGCAGCGCAAGGACCAGGAGTCTACTGCCGCTTCCGTCAATATGGAAGCAGCTGAAGAAATCGCCCGTCAACTGCGGCTTAGAGATATTGGCGGTCTTATTATTATTGACTTTATCGACATGCGGAATCCGGAAAATAAAACGGAACTCGTGCGTCACATGAAGGATATGATGAAGCGCGACAGTGCTCAGCACACTATCCTGCCCCTGAGTAAATTTGGTCTCATGCAGATCACGCGCCAGCGAGTACGTCCTGAGGTGAAAATTGATACCGCAGAAGTGTGTTACACTTGCCAGGGTACAGGAAAAGTAAATCCGACGGTACTCATCACAGATGATATCATCCGGGATCTCGAATACATATCCCAGACACGACCCAAGACAAGTGTCCGTATTGAAGTACATCCCTACGTGAATGCATTTCTAAAACAAGGTTTTCCAAATTTTCAACATACTTGGTGGTGGAAAAATCAACGATGGATCCGCATCGCACCCAACTCAGATTTCAGCCTTCATGAATATAAATTCTTTGACGGCAACAAAGATGAGATCAGGTTATATTAATGCTGCATGACAACTCTGGGTGACATAGAAAGCATGAAGGATATTCAATTGCTCATCAATTCATTTTACCATACCGTAAAAGAGGATGATGTGATAGGATACATCTTCAATGACATTGCCGATGTAAACTGGGAACACCATCTTCCTAAAATGTATGCTTTCTGGGAATTTCTATTACTCGGTGGTGATCAATACCAGGGCAATCCATTGGAGCCACATAAAAAGTTAAGTGAAAAAGTTTCATTGACCAAAGAACACTTCGATCGCTGGGTGCTGCTTTTTCAAAAAAATGTGGATGAACTTTTTCAGGGCCGTGTGGCAGAAGAAGCAAAGCACAAAGCAGCCCTAATCGCGATGACCTGGTTACCGAAATTCACAAGCGTTCGTTAACCTTTTTACATAAACTTTATTCCACCGATTTCGTTGTGAAAACCTGAATTGTCGCGATCATTTGCGAGCCTGCAATTTTCAGCAGTATATTCAACGGGTTCATCCAGTATTAATATTCTTTTTACCTTATTGTGGCAATATTCGGAATCGAAAA
This sequence comes from Chitinophagales bacterium, assembly GCA_038203125.1. GTDB lineage: Bacteria > Bacteroidota > Bacteroidia > Chitinophagales > Saprospiraceae > Opimibacter. The sequence continues at coordinate 5,915 of JBBREG010000186.1, read as the reverse complement.
CCAATTATATATAGCTGTCCAATAAATTTGATGTGAAGATATTCTTTCCGGTACTCAACTGGGGCCTTGGCCACGCCAGCAGATCCTTACCCCTGATCAGAAAATATCTCGATCTCGGTCATGATGTGTTACCTGCATCAGACGGTGAAGCTCTGACGATGTTACGTCAGGAATTACCTGAACTTAAAGTATTGGAACTTCCAGGCTATGGAATTCACTATTCCAGCAAGTACATGCCTTTTAATATGTTGCGATATGGCCCCGGCATGCTAAAAGCCATGAAAGCTGAGCATGAACTTACCAGGGCAATTGCAGCACGTGAAGAAATCGATTGCATTATTTCAGACAACAGGTATGGATGTTACCTGGATCATATTCCTTCCGCATTGATGACACATCAATTGCAGGTATTTACCGGTCAAAAATTACTTGACGTTTACATACGGCGACAGATCCGTGGCTGGTGTAAAAACTTTGATGAAATATGGATCCCGGACCAGGCACCGCCTAACAGTATTACTGGAGAATTATCGGATCAAACAACTGAGATACCGAAGCATTACCTGGGCATCATTTCAGAATTAACGAGTCAGCCATCTTCTGGTCCATATGATGCTGTTGCCGTGATTTCTGGTCCTGAACCTCAACGCACCAATTTTGAACAACTTGTCATTAAACAACTATCAACATTGGGTGGAAAATATGCAGTCGTTTGTGGTAAACCCGGAACAGACGAAGTAACGCGCGTTGAAAACAACCTGACGATCATTCCGTACATGTCGCGTGCTCAATTGTCGGGCCTCCTCGATCAAACCAGTATTGTAATTGCACGCAGTGGCTACACAACCCTTATGGATCTTGCAAGGACGGGTCACAAAGCTATTTTATGTCCGACACCGGGGCAATATGAACAGATTTATCTCGCAGATCTTCTTGCTGCAAAGGGCCAGTGTATTTATAAAAGACAGGAAAGCCTGGACCTGCATACGGCTTTATTAGAAATCGCTGTCATCAAGCCGATCTGGCATGATGGTAATGTCATTGAAGAAAGTCTGACAGAACGATTATTGTCTTTATTGAGTTTGAAAAGCAGTCCACAAACTGCTGTTGTAGCCTAACCTGTTATTTGTTTTCTTTTTTGATTTGGGCATCACCTGCATTGACAATGTCCATAGCTCTTTTGAGTCCGATACCCGCAAAAGCTTTGATGGCATCACCGGCGGCCTCCAGGATCTCAGGTAACAATTTTTTTTCTTCTGTATTCCATTTTCCAAGCACATAATTCACCTGTCCGCCTGTAGTAAAGTTGCGACCGATGCCCATCCGGAGACGGGCATACGCATTCGTACCCAATTGTTCCTGTGTGTCTTTAAGACCATTGTGGCCGCCATCTGTTCCTTTACCGCGCAATCGGATGATCCCAAGGTCGAGCTGGAGCTCATCCACGATAACTAACAGGTTTTCAACAGGGATTTTTTCTTTTTGAAGCCAGTAGGTAATCGATTTACCACTAAGGTTCATATAGGTATTAGGCTTAAGTAAGATCAGCGTACGTCCTTTGTATTTCGCTTCCGCAACGGAACCCAAGGTCGCTGATTTCCAGGAGGCCTCAAGGTTTCCTGCAAGGTGATCTACTGCCTGGAAACCAATATTATGACGGGTAGCGGCGTATTCATCACCGATGTTTCCCAGGCCTGCAATTAAATATTTCATGGTGGTGCGAAATTAGTTCTTTTTTAAAGTGGAGTTATGCGCTCTTTGGATTGTGCCCTATATCTTTGGATTATGACTTCTCTATCTAACGCCCAGTTTAATCGTCCTGCTGAAGGCGATTGTGATCCCTATTACCTCCAGTACACTGACCTGGTACCTGAAGTGGACATTGCAACTTTTCTTCATACCCAGCGTGACTGGTATGGAGACTGGATTGAAAGTCAGACACCCGAAGACGCTCAATACAGATACGCTGAGGGAAAATGGTCACTGGCTGAAATGATCGGTCACGTAATGGACACTGAGCGCATCTTTGCATACCGCATGTTATGTATCAGCCGCAATGACAAGAATAATTTTCCGGGCTTTGAACAGGATGATTATGTGCGGCAATCGGTATATCACAACGTACATCCGGTGGACCTGGCAAATGAATGGCGGGCTATACGTTCATCTACCCTATACCTGTTGAGACATATGAATGCAGAGATGGCATCACGTATCGGAACAGCTAATGAAAAACAAGTTCGTGTCTCTGTGTTTCCATTTATCATGGCAGGCCACGTCGTGCATCACTACCGAATTGCACAGGAGCGTTATTTGACCAGTGAATAGTTGCCGATGTTTCATGTAGCGGACACGAGGAGGTTTCTTTCAAAAATTACCTTTGCCAAGATCCTCAATGCAGGACAGGTATGGTCCTCCTATCACATTACACGCTTACTTAAAAAACCTGTTCAGTGGGGACGTCCGATGACGATCTCTATCGAACCCACCACGGCATGTAATCTTCGTTGTCCGGAATGTCCAAGTGGTCTCCGTTCCTTTTCCCGTGATACAGGAAATATGAAAGAAGATTTTTTCCGGAAGCTCATAGATGAGATGCACCGCAGGTTGGTATGGTTGATATTTTATTTCCAGGGGGAGCCGTATATCAATCCCAAATTCCTGGATATGGTGAAGTATGCACACGATAATGGCATCTACACCATCACCTCGACGAACGGACATTTTTTGCATCCTGAAAATGCACGCAAGACGATTGCGTCAGGTCTTGACAGAATTCTTATATCCATTGATGGCTCGACACAGGAAGTGTATGAGCAATATCGCAAAGAAGGTCATCTTGATACAGTTCTGGAGGGGGCAAGAAATTTAGTGAAAGCAAAAAAAGAAGCCAATTCTGCTACGCCTCATATCGTCTTTCAAATGCTGGTTGTAAAACCGAATGAACACCAGATTGATGAAGTGAAGGCTTTAGCAAAAGAAATCGGAGTTGATGAAGTTAAATTGAAAACTGCCCAGGTCTATAATTATGAAGATGGAAATGATTTGATACCAACGATTGAAAAATATAGTCGTTATAAAAAAGAAGCCTCCGGAAAATATTCGATAAAAAATTCATTATTAAATCACTGCTGGAAACTCTGGCATGCCTGTGTGATCACGTGGGATGGTGTGGTAGTACCATGTTGTTTTGATAAAGATGCAACCCACAAAATGGGTGATTTGAAAAAACAATCTTTTACCGAAATCTGGAAAGGAATGGCCTATGCTAATTTTCGTAATCAGCTTTTGAAGGGGCGTGATCAGATTGATATTTGTAATAATTGTACGGAGGGGTGTAAGGTTTGGGCGTAAATGCGGGGCAGTTGCGGGGCGTCTGCCTTTATGCAGAATGTGTTCAGATAAACTAATTAGTTTTCAATAATCTTGTAGGATCGATAATCGGTAGAATAAATTGTTGAAAAGCAGTGCCCTGCATCCGGGTAAGCAGTATGCCTCTGGAAGTTGAATAGCTTATAGCCGAAATGGCATTAGCTAAGTTTGCATCAACGTCGACAAGTCCGCCTTCTCTTAGCGTGGTCAGTTCTTCAATGTTCTCAACTTTATATATGTAGATGAAATGATACTTACCATCTGATTCAGTTGCATTCGACCCATTAGATTTGGTTTTAAGCTTGATGGTGAAATCAGCTTTAACAAGTTTTTGCTCCATACTAAAACTAATTTCAAGTGTATTTTCTATATCGAAGTTTCGAACTGCTTCGGTTACAAAATCTTCAGGAGTATCAATGAGGCCACTGGCCAGTTTGAATTCAACCATGGAGATTTTCTCCGGATCAAATTTAGGTTTATCCGACATTAGCTAATAATTGAATTTTAGCAGGCTGTGTCCAGCCCTGTTGTGTATTTCTACGCACTATTTCTTCCCGATTGACTGTAACTTTATAGGTTACAGTACTCCCACATTGTTTAAAGTCGTTCACTGATGCTCTTTTAGGAACCACTAAAAGTGTTTCACCCAGTTCAGCTTCAAGCTTGGCAAGTGATCTCAACGTAAAATTATGATCACCACTCAACCATTTATGAATTTCAGAAGGCTGTTTGCCTAGCTTATCGGCAAGCATCTTCTGCGTATATCCTTTTTCGCGTAGTATAGAATTAATAAGGACAACAAGTTCTGCATATCTGGCAACAAATATCTTTGTCTCCTCAGGTGTTTCGTCAAGGATCTTTTTTATGATCTTGCTTCTCATATCAACATATTATTTCAGGGTTACCCTGGTAATCTGTAAGGGTTCTGCCATCTGCAGCTACTACTATCATTCCTTCACTGAGTGCTTCTTCAATTTTTGAAGCAAAAACTTGTGCTTCCTGAAACTTAAAATGAAGATCAGGACTTTCCTGTACTCTTTGTGATTCTTTCAGTCCTCCGTTGAAAAGCACCACAATTGATTCGCTGATGCGATAGCAGTAAAGTCTCCATGGGAAATTCAAACCTAAAAGGGAGACTTCAAAGATCTTGCTCCTGCTCCTTGGAGGCAATGCAAACACCAGATTTTCATTCCGTGTAAAGAAGTCATCGATAGCACCATATTTGTTTCCAATCGAATCTATCAACAACTGCACTAACATTTGTAACTCTTCTTGAAAAGAATGGCTTGGATTATCTACGCGGCTGAAGAATTTATCGGTTTCTGTTTCGGAATGGCCATTCTGCAAAACACTATAGAAAGTACATTTCGCACCTTCATCGTCCCACAACTTGAGTTCAAAACTATTCACTTTTAACTGAATTTATACCCAATTGTTTCATTTAAAAGTAATTTTATTCAAATAGTTTAAAAAACATATATGTAATGCTAGCTATTTCAGTAATATAATGCCCGTCACTGGCTCAAGTAGCAGAGGCTAAAAATTCAAAACTCCTTGTTCTATCAACCAAATTATGGGCAATCAACCCATATTTCCATGCTTTACCCCCATTCTCGGAAGTGTACTTAGAGGCAGCCATACAATATTTTTCAGCAGCCAATTTTTTCGCTTGTACATCTAAAGCATCCATTTGTGTTGCCATCTTTGTCTCCAACATATAGATCACATCGATGGTCTCCACGATAAAATCAGGCTCATATCGCTTTGAATTGTTATCCCAATAAATCCTGAACTGTGTTGGTGCCGGACGCAACCACCTGATGACATTTATATCATGTTCCAGGATGAAAGCTAAGTCCTGTTCTGTTTTTGAATCAAACTTGTATTCAAAGTGACAAGCCTTTTCAAATCCTCTGAATACATATTTCGGAATCATACCGGTTGGGTTGACAACTTCGCGATAATCCTTGATCCCTGAATTCATTAATGCGGAATAATTCCATGGTTCTATTTTCACAAATGGCAGGACTATTGGATCGGCATATTCTGCACCTGTCACCAGGTGATGCATCATCATCTGCGTATATATTTTTTCGGCGATGGCTGCTTTAAATTGAAATACAACCTGATCTATTTCCTCTGGTTTGGCCAGATTGGATTTAATCGTATCAAAAGCACTCGTTGCAAGCGCATACAAAAGATCTGAGATTTCATCGTAATCGATTTCAGGATAATCCAGCAATTGTGCAATGATCAGTTTGACCGGATCATCGTAATAGCCGCTCGTCCTGGCCTTGATCATGACTACCGAGTGATCTTTGAGGCCCATCACGATGATCTCCTGCTCCAAAGCTTTAAAGGTCAAACCGGATGTGTCGAGCTTAAATGGCGAGAAGGAAATTTTTGTCTCCGTCTGTGTGATAGATATGCGTGGAATTTCTATAATATTTTTCTTGTACTCGCTGACCAGGGTATCATACATTTTCTCTGCTTCAGCCATGATCTCAGGGGCTAAAAGCGTCGACTGACCTTTATGCAGATTC
>JBBREG010000185.1:0-7740 GCA_038203125.1 Chitinophagales bacterium | reverse complement strand
GCTTTTTTGGAACCTGCAAAGCACATGATATCAATCCTTATGAGTGGCTAAAAACGACGCTAGAGCTCATCCCGGAAACAAAACTGTCGGAACTACATAAACTTTTGCCAGGAGGCAAGATGTAGTTGGCCGGACGCATACAAATCAAATCTGTGAAAATTCATTTTTAAATGACTTTGCGAAAATCTGCGTGAAAACCTCCCCTTATGCCTCCCTCCAGCCATTTCCCCCCAACCATCAAAATAATCTAAATTTGCCGGCGTTGTTGGACGTATTAACTCACTGATCGCTTGTCAATCCAGGTCAATCACCTCACCAAACTCTTTGGTAATCAGAAAGCTGTAGACGATGTCTCCTTCCGCGTCGGGAAAGGGGAGATCCTCGGTTTCCTCGGCCCCAACGGCGCCGGGAAGACCACCACCATGCGGATGATCACAGGATATCTGTCCTCGGACGAAGGGGAGATCCTGGTCAATGAAACCCCGGTCACCGAAGAAAATACGAAGATCCGCGCCTTGATTGGCTATCTCCCGGAGCATAACCCCCTCTATGCAGATATGTATGTCCGCGAATACCTGAGCTATGTTGCCCGCATTTACAAGGTTACACAACCTCAGAAAAGAATAAAAGAGGTGATCGGACTCACCGGACTCAATAAAGAAGCCCACAAACCCATCCGCGCCCTTTCAAAAGGATATCGCCAACGGGTAGGTCTCGCTCAATCCATCCTCCATGATCCCGAAGTCCTCATCCTTGATGAAGCCACGTCTGGTCTCGACCCCAACCAACTCATCGAGATTCGCCAGCTCATCCGCCACCTGGGTCAGGATAAGACCATCCTGCTCTCCACGCATATTATGCAGGAAGTACAAGCTCTATGTGACAGGGTAGTCATTATCAACAAAGGAAAAATTGTAGCCGATGGAAATATCAAAATGCTCAGTCAACATCTGACAAAATCCTATCGGGTCGAGGTTCTCTTTTCAAGGCCGGTTGCCGATCCTACATTTCAGGAGATGAATGGGTATCTATCTCATGAAAGCACAGGAAATTCCCGTTATATCATCAGCGGCAATGACGAGCATCTGAATGAAGCCATTTTTGATTTCGCAGTATCAAAACAATTGAAAATTCTGGAGATGTCTACCCGGCAGGAGAGTTTTGAACAAATTTTCCAACAACTTACGGCCGTGCGATCATGAGAGCAATCTACCTGAGAGAACTTGGGAGTTATTTCAGCTCTATGATTGCCTATATCACCGTTGGCTTACTGCTGGCTGTTTTAGGATTGGTGCTGTGGGTCTTCCCTGATTTTAGCTTGATCATGACACCGTTCGCAGGTGTTGATAGTCTATTTGAAATAGCGCCACTCATATTTATTTTTCTGATCCCTGCTTTTACGATGCGGAGTTTTGCGGAAGAAAAGCAGGCTGCAACGCTTGAAATCCTGTTAACACGTCCTGTTTCAGCCGTCCAAATCGTATTTGGGAAATACCTTGCAACACTCACATGGTTATTCATTGCATTGTTGCCGACCTTGATGTATGTGTATTCGATTTATCAGTTGGGCTCACCGCCGGGTAACATTGATCTTGGCCAGATTGCAGCTTCCTATTTGGGTCTGTTTTTATTAGGCGCAGTCTTTTGTGCTATCGGCGTATTTGCCTCCAGCCTGACATCCAATCAAATAGTCGCATTTGTGCTGGCGGTTTTCTTTTGTTTTGTGCTGTACTATGGATTCTTCTTTATCAGTAAGATAGCATCATTCTCCGGCAGCCTTGATGGGCTGATCGAATCCCTGGGAATCGATTATCATTATCACTCGATCAGCCGCGGACTGATTGAGACACGTGATCTGGTATATTTTCTTTGTCTGATCGGCATTTGCCTCACCTGGACCTGGTCCGCGATTGCTAAACGAAGCTGATCATGAGCCAGACTATGTCCAATAATAAAAACAGGAAAGTCTTCACCACAGCATTGCTGGTGACAGGCATCCTCATCCTGATATATATCGTTGGTCAATGGGTTTATACGTCTTTTGATGCAACAGAGGATCGTAGATATACCCTGGCACCTGCCACAAAAGAACTTCTTGAATCTGTTGATGAACGCATCTACATCCGCATCCTTCTCGATGGCAAATTCCCCGCAGGATTTAAACGTCTCCAGGAATCTGCAGAGGACATGCTGCGTCGTTTTTCACAGGTCAATCCCAACATAGAATACAATTTTGAAAATCCAAATGACGGTACGATTGAAGAAGTCAATGAGCGTCGAAAGCGACTTGGCGAACAAGGGTTGATTCCAACACAGTTGAGAGTGACAGATGCAGCCGGTGCTTCTGCTCAATACATCTATCCATACGCGATCATAAACTATGGAAGCCGGAATATTCCTGTTTCATTGCTGCAGGATGATATACCAGGGGCGGATAAAGATGTCATCATCAATAACAGTATCAGTTTGCTGGAATATAAACTGGCAGATGGTATTCAAAAGATAAAGCGTAAACACCAGGAACTCATCGCTTTTACGACGGGGCAGGGAGAATTAAACTTTCGCCAGACCGCATCCATCGAAAAGGACATGCGCAATTCCTATGCTATCAACCGGCTCAATCTGGATAGTGTGATCCAGATTCCAACCAATGTGAAAGTATTGATCATTGCCAAACCTACGCAGCCATTCAATGATGCCCAGTTATTTATGCTGGATCAATACATCATGCAGGGTGGACGTGTTTTGTTTTTGATCGATCCCCTGGTCGTATCGCTGGATAGTATTAATTTAAATAAGAATTACATCCCGTTGATCTATGAGCATGGTCTGGATCCCTTATTCTTTTCATTAGGTGCACGGGTCAATCCAAATCTGGTACTGGATCTGCAGAGTACTCGTATCCCAATGGTAGTGGGGATGCAGGGCGACAAACCGCAGACCGAATTATTTCCCTGGTATTATCATCCGTTGATCTCATCGACATCGGATCATCCGATTACAAAGGGTCTTGACAGGATACAACTGGAATTCCCGGCAAGTGTGGACACCATCAAGACGAATGGGGCTGTAAAAAAAACAATCCTGCTTTCTTCATCACAATATTCACGTACCCAGCTTACACCTGTGCGACTCAATTTTGGCATCCTTCGCGAACAGGCTGATCCTTCATTGTTCAATAAAGGTCCACAACCTTTAGCGTTGATGCTCGAAGGAAGTTTTGAATCGATGTTTCGCAACCGCATGACCACTGAGCAGCTGACCACATTGGAACAGATCAATATGAAATACCTGGAGGCGGGTGACAATGGAAAAGTGCTGATCATCACCGATGGAGATCTGATCAAAAATCTTGTGAATTCAGGTACGGATGAAATTGCTCCGCTTGGTTATAACAAATATGAAAGTGTCACCTTTACGGGTAACCGGGATTTTATTCTCAATGCCGTAGAGTATATGATGGATGATCGTGGTGTATTAGAAGCGCGCTCAAAAGACATCAAGCTTAGATTACTTGATACAGTCCAGGCGCGTGAAGAAGGCATGAAGTGGCAACTAATCAATATCCTGTTGCCGATCATATTGATCCTGATGACAGGAGTCATCTATAATTTTATCAGAAAGCGAAAATTCGGACAACCTGTATGAACAGAAATATAATACTCATTATCGTACTTGTCATGGTGGGTGGCATCACATGGTTTGTCTGGAAAAACAAACCCGATACGACTTCCACGCTGGATCGTGCTGAAAGCAATTTTAAGATAGAGGATGTCAATACGATTGGTCGAATTCTGATCACAAATAAGGATGGCAGTCGTTCAGATCTCAAACGGACGGGTGATCACTGGATGATAAATGATCAGCACCGGGCACGCCAGCAAAGTGTCGAGCACCTTCTCAAAGGGATCAACCGACAACATCTCGATTATATTCCCAATAAAGCAGCAACTGAGGGTATTCTCAAATCGATTGCAGTCAATGGGATGCATGTTGAAATATTCGATCGCTCCGGCAATTCATTGCTCGCGTATTATATCGGTGGTGTCACGCAGGATGAAGGAGGTACTTTTTTCCTGAAAGAAGGTTCTTCGCAACCGTATACATTGATCGAACCTGGTTTCTCCGGAGGTCTGAGGGCACGATATGCATTGCGACCTGTGGATTGGCGTGATGTGCGTTTTTGGATCGAAGACACTGCGGCGATTGATACATTCAAGGTCGACTATCCAAAAGACCGACAACATTCATTTATGTTGTTTAGAAAAGGAAATAATTATTCTATCGAACCATTACATAGCACCACACCGAGAAAGGAAGGTGCAAACAATGTAAAAATTGAATCATATGTAACTTCACTCTCCAAATTGGCCTGTGAAAATTTCCTACCTGAATCTGCAGAGCGGGATTCGATCATCAGCATGGTGCCCCACCTGCAGATTGATATGATCTATAATGATAAAAAGTCTTACCTTAATTTCTTTCCGAATTCAATACCCGAAAGTCAAAAAGCAAAAACCGATATTCCGCGGTTTTTTATTGACTACAGTGGGAATGATTTTATGTTGGCCCAACAGGAAGTGATTAAAGGGGCGTTCCGTTCGTATTCATATTTCTTTGAGTGATGATGATCTTGTGGCTTTACCTTACGATGATGACCGCCAGCTCCGATTGGGGCTTCTTCGGCCATCGTCTGATCAACAGGGTTGCAGTTTATACATTACCTACCGAGATGATCGGTTGGTACAAACCCAATATCGATTATCTCTCCGATCACGCAGTCGACCCTGATAAGCGCCGCTACGCAACTAAGCATGAGGCTGTACGTCATTACATGGACATTGATCATTGGGGTGATACTAATTTTGACCATGTGCCCAGAAAATGGGATCAGGCACTGGCTCTGAATCTTTCTGTGTATTCTATCAATGGAACTGACACAACTCATTATGTGCGACCGATTGAGTGGACACATTGGGCGGACAGCATTTCTGATTATAAGCAACGATTGAATTTCGTCAGGGACTTTTATCTCCCACATTATTATGATGATGATCCATCGATCGCATGTGATAGTTTTAAAATTCATTTTCCATCTATATCCTGTAAGGGACAAGAAGTATTCATGGCAGATGCGATATCTGCGCATGGCATTGTGCCGTATCACCTTCAATCAATGCAGCGCCGATTGACTAATGCGTTCAAATCAAATGAATTGGAATCCATCATCCGCATTTCTGCAGAGATGGGGCATTATGTAGGGGATGCATGCGTGCCGTTGCATACAACCACCAATTACAATGGACAACTTTCCAACCAGGTCGGCATTCATGCATTTTGGGAAAGCCGCATACCAGAATTATTTGCAGTAGCTGAGTTTGATATGGTGGTGGGTACGGCCGTATATATTGAAGATCCGGTATCGTATTTCTGGGGTCTTGTCTTAGACAGTCATAAAGAAGTAGGAGCCGTATTGGCACTTGAGAAAGAATTAAGTATCAGTTTTCCTTCCGACAAACAGTTTTGTTTTGAAGATCGTCTCAATTCAAATGTAAGGACTCAATGTGCAGAATATGCAGCAGCCTATCATCTGGCCATGGATAAAATGGTGGAAGATCGTTTTCGAGTTGCAGTAAAAGCCATTGGAGATGCGTGGTATACAGCGTGGATCGATGGGGGCCAACCCACACCCCCAAAGTTGATCAAACTGCGAAATAAAACACCTGAAGATGAAGAGTTAGAGAAAGCGGTGCAGCGTGGAAAAGCAATAGGACGGGAACATGATAATTGATCAATCCTCGTCGTCATCCTCATCACCCTCTTTATAACCTTCGATCTCTCTCCGGTCTTTCTTCGTTGGCCTGCCTGTGCCGCGTTCCCTCCATTCCGAACCCCCTTTCCCGACAAACCAGCTTTTGTATTTATTTAGTTCGTCCTCGGGTGTGAGGTCTTCGTAACATTCTTTTGCCAGAACGGGAGAGACCCGCTTTTCAATCAGTTGGACCGCTTTATATGATAATTTGAAACCATCCTTATTGACATCCACAGTTTCACCGACGGTGATCATGGCTGAGGGTTTGACATTTACACCCTTCATTTTGACCTTTCCTTCCTTGCAGGCGTCTGTAGCGATACTGCGGGATTTGTAGATACGGATGGCCCAGAGAAATTTATCGATGCGTACTTTTTCTGACACAGGGAATTGAAATTGCAAGCCTCAAACCTACTGAATTATCTAGATCTGAACCCATTTCAGGATTGCAGAGAACGGATCCTATTAATTGGATATATTTACTAGCGATCATGAGGGATCAAAAATTTAGAGCTAGTCCTTGTCGTTTAATTCCATCGTTTCACCTTTAATTTTTTCAGTATTAAACTGGTTTCAATAGTACTCCTGATATTCTCTTTTAACTTCATCGGATCAAAACCGGGACTGATCATATCAAATGAGGTCGTAAAACCTGAAATCACTAAAAAAACCACTAAAGATGAATTGCGTGCATTCAGGCAAAGATTGTGGGAGGAAAAGGGGATACAATTTGATGAGGAACGTGACGTCCGTGATTCAAATGAAAAGCTTCGAAGTATTAGTATTGCGGTAAATTGCAAGGATGGATTCAGTGGCACAGCTTCAATTGATTTTAATCTGAATAAAAGGAAAGTAGGTTTTTACCGCGATTACAGGCCCGCTGCAAGTGTGCCATTTAAAATAGGTTCGATAAGATAACGGATGGTCATGTTCAAAGACAAAAATAAATTCAGACGTTTTGTGCTCAGGGCATTGTTCCTTGGCACCTTCTTTGCAGCAAGTATGTCCCTCGTGGATTATTACCTGGATGAACCATTCAATATTGTACGATTTCTATTTTTGGCAGCGTTCTTTGGAATTCTCAATGCAGCATTTCAGGTATACATCCTGGACAGGAATAAGAGTAAAGCAGATCAGGATTTGAATTCCTGAAAAGTATATTTATTGCTAAAACCAGTTCAACGTAGAAATCAATCGTTGCAAACATCGTAACCGAACCATGGAAAGAAGATCAGTTTTAAAAAATATCTCTCTTGCATCTGCTGCATCACTAATCCCGGTCAGCATCCCTATTCTGGATCGAGAAACATCTCGCCAATTTCAGCATTCGGTGTGCAGATGGTGTTACGCTAACTTGAGCCTCGAAGAGCTTTGTGACCTTTCAAAAGAATGCGGTATTCAATCCATTGAGCTGCTGAATCCGGATGAATGGAACACAGTACTCAAACGCGGACTCCAGGTCGCATTATCGAATGGGAGTTCGCTGGGTATACCGAAAGGCTGGAATCGATTAAAGCATCATGGTCAACTTCAGGCGGATTTGTTAGAGATCATTCCGAAAGCTGAAGAAAAAGGTATTTCACAGGTAATTGTTTTCTCCGGTAACCGCGACGGTTTATCAGATGAAGAGGGTATTGAAATGTGCGCTAAGGGGTTGGATCCGATCGTAAAGATCGCTCAACAACACAATGTGCAGATCGTCATGGAACTGCTCAACAGCAAAGTCAATCATCCCGATTATCAATGTGACCTCACACCCTGGGGTGTTAAGTTAGTTGACAAAATTGGTTCGCCTAATTTCAAATTACTTTATGATATCTATCACATGCAGATCATGGAGGGAGATGTCATCAGTACCATTACCAAATACAAAGACTATATCGGTCACTTTCACACGGCTGGCGTGCCGGGCCGTCATGAGATTGATC
>JBBREG010000184.1:0-7747 GCA_038203125.1 Chitinophagales bacterium | reverse complement strand
CAAAAATCAAAAATCAAAAATCAAAAATCAAAAATCAAAAACCTGTACTGAGCTTGTCGAAGTATCAAAAACCTGTACTGAGCTTGTCGAAGTATCAAAAATGTCTTTAATACCGGGGATCATACATATACTCCTCAATCTGTTTCCTCAGATCCTTTGGTCTTTTAGCCCGTGCAAGTCCGTCTGTAAAAATCTTGTCGGCGACGACTACGGCGATTTCGTGGGAAATCCTTCTGATTTCTCGCAGGGGTGGATATAACGAACCTTTAGAAATATCATCTTCACTCACGATACTTGCTAATGTTTTAGCTGCGGTAAGGAATATATCATCACGTATGATTTTTGCTCGTGCAGTAATGGCGCCTAATCCCACACCAGGAAATATATAGGCGTTGTTGCCCTGTCCTGGTTTGTAAATTTTACCATCTAACTCAACAGGTTTAAAAGGACTCCCGCTGGCAAAGATCGCTCTGCCATTACTCCATGTATATGCCTGTTCTGCGGTACACTCTGCTCTGTCTGTAGGATTGGATAATGCAAATATGACCGGACGTTCATTTAGCGAACTCATTTTTTCGATCGCTTCTTTTGTAAATGTATTCGGAGAAGCAGTAGCGCCAATGAGTATCGTTGGTTTAATCGCATCCAATGCATCCATGAAGTTTAAGAAGGGATACGAGTGTGCGTAAGGTACTTTATGCCCCGCCAGATCCGTGCGGCTTGACACAACCAGGCCCTTTCCATCCACAAACCAAAGACGGGAGAAAGCATCATCACGTGACAGCCCTTCGTCCTCAAAAGCGCGAACCATCAAATCCGCAATTCCTGTTGCTGCTGATCCGGCACCGAGAAACATAATCTTCACATCCTTGTACGGAATACCCGTAATGCGACTGGATGCATACACCCCTGCAAGTGCCACAGCAGCAGTACCCTGGATATCATCATTAAAACACAAAACTTTATTCCTATACGCATTGAGCAATCCATATGCATTCGGTGTCAGGAAATCTTCGAACTGGATGAGTGCATTTGGAAATTTCTTTTGTACGGCCATCACAAATTCATCCACGAGCTCAAAATATTCCTGTCCGGCAAGACGATGATGCGGATATCCGATATATAAAGGATCATTTAGAAAATCTTCATTGTTGGTTCCAACGTCAAGCATCACAGGTAGACATTGATTTGGATGAATACCTGCACAAGCAGAATAGAGGACCAGTTTTCCGATCGAGATACCCATACCATTAGCACCAAGATCCCCAAGACCCAGGATGCGTTGTCCATCAGTGACGACGATCACCCGCACATCTTTTGTAGGCCAGTTGTCAAGGACTTTTCCAACTTCACCTTTATCTTCCGGTGTGATATACATGCCCTGGGCATGACGATAGATATGTGAAAATTCTCTGCAAGCCTGTCCTACCGTAGGTGTGTAGATCAGCGGCAACATTTCTTCAAAATTCTCAACGATCGTCCTGTAAAAAAGCCGCTCATTTTTATCCTGGAGTGCTGAAAGAAAGATATATCGCTCTATATCAAACTCCTTGCGCTTGAGATTACCAAGGACTCGTTGCATCTGGATTTCCTGTGAGGAAGAAATATATGGTAACAAACCTCTGATCTTCAGCGTCTCACGTTCCTCGCGACTAAACGCCGTCGCCTTGTTTAATGCCTTGTCATAGAGAAGCTCGACATTCTTCTTTTTCACCGCCATAATTTGTCTTAATAGCATATATCAGGCCAAAATAGGAGCACAAAATTTTGGTCACAAAGACTTTGGAAAACAGGAATGGTTATTTAAAATAGATAGTGTACCTGGTCGTACAGGGAAACATGTCAAACTCACATTCCCAATCAGGACCGCGTTTGACCAGTCGCATTGCCTCTTCCTCCAGCGCCGGATCAGCGGAGGATTGAATGATCAGGATGGATTCTGGTCTGCCTTTCGTATTGACATTAAACTGAAGCGTAACCTCTCTGCCAATTGCGATCGAATTATCCTGGATCGGGATCCTTGAATTATTTCGCAGATAAATTGTATACTCTTCCTGGTCATTTTTAGGTCGGGTAGGGGTATACGCCCTTCCAGCAGGAACATTAGCAGTTTTTTGAAGAGTTCCACTTTGAACAGCAACTTCCTTTTGCAGTTCGGATCGTTGAGGTAAAACGATCTTTACATCTTCATCCCCTTGTTTCAACTTAATACTTGTATCGACATATCCGCTATAAGACACATCAACTTCATTTTCCTGCTCAGGGAGAAATAATTCAAAGCGACCGTGTTCATCACTGATCGTGCCAAGGTTTGTTTGGTTTACGTTGAGCGATGCACCGATTAAAGGCTGGCCCAATTGATCCTGGATGATACCCGCCACCCGTTTTGCCATCAAAGCCGGATTCATTTGGTTTGCATACAATCCTTCATCACGTAATCGAGATTCTGATGCATCGGCATCACTCGCTGATATCTCAGATGATTTTTTTGACATGAATGTTTCAGCCGCATCTCCTGATGAGGGTGCGGCAGGCTCGGCCCTTGTCACCGGGTCAACAAACTTGTATTCATTACTTTCCACTCCTATTGCATTCGTAATGCCGGATTCTTTTGCAGCCTGATTGGTGGTGATTATAATTTTCGTCTTTGCTTCGGCTTTCGCCTTACTTACTGCATTGGCGCGCAGGCCTGTTGATTCGGGTGGTATTCCTTCTTCAATGATTACGTCATCCTGTTTAGCCACTACTTCCGGTTCAGAGGTAGCGGTTATATCCTGTGTTTCTTCAAACAGCATAGGCATGGGCGGATCGGCTTCGGCAAGGGCAGGTTGTTTGTCATGTTGTATAAACTGCATCACAGCCCAGGTAGCAATGATGAAAATCAGGCATGCAGCCGCCGCCTGTACAATCCATCCTCTCGTAGAAAGTAATAATGGTCTTCTGCGGGAAGTCTTTGTGCGTATTCGATGCGCAATGGTATTCAGTCGGGTTGTGTGATCTTCCTTATGATGAGTTTGATATCCTTCCAATGCATCCGCCACAAAAGGATCTGTCTGCGCAATCTCCCGAAGGCGCACCAGATCATCCTCCGACAGGGTGCCGGAGTGCAGGTCTCTCAACCTGTCCTGGATCCATTTATACGTCTCTTCGTAAATCATGTTTTTGTTTGCTTTCCATACACTTCTTCAGATTGCGTCTGCCATTCTGAATATTTGATCGCACGGTATCCATCGGTTGGTCGACGATCTCAACGATTTCTGCGTATGATTTTTTCTCAAAATAAAATAACCGAATACAGGTCTGTTGTTTATCAGGTAAGAGCCCAATACATCCATGTAACTGATCAGCTGAATCTTCCTGTAGCACCAACTCAAATTCCTCATCCTCCTGATGCCATTGCTGGCCGTTTTGCATAACCGGATCATCCAGAGAGACTGTTAAAGAATTGCTTTTCTTCCTCAGTACCTGGAGGCAATGATTTTTGCTCACCATGTATAACCAGGCTGGGAAATTGTCAACATCATGGTTCGGCAATTTACGGTTGATGTGTTCATAGATGTCCATGACAGCATCCTGCGCCTGGTCAGGTTGGCCAAAATATTTAAGACACACACCATAGACCAGTTCCGTGTACCTCAGATACAGCGTCCCCAAAGCATCTGTGTTGTTTCCGGTGCGGAAACTCACGATTAATTCCTGGTCAGTAAAATGCGTTGCCAAAGATGAAATGCTTGTTAGGTAAACCGAAATTACCTGTTTGAGTTTGAAATACGTGGTTTTGACACCAGAACCAAAAGGGGGAGGGGATTGAAGTTCTATAACTATTCAAGCCTATAGTGCATTTTTTTTTGTAGATCTGGTAGTTTCATATTCATTAATGTTTTCAACTGGTTCAGAGCAGATAATATAACATAAGTACATGTATTTTAATAAGTTATGATTATTCACAATGTCTTATCTGGTGATTGTTAGATGGTAGCCTAACGGCACCATACAAACTTTTAACTAAAACTGATCTTAAAAACGAAGTAAAAAGGATGATTATATTGTAACACGCCAGAATTTTTCATATTTTTATTCTGTTAATCAGTTACACTCCAGAGTCGCATAACATCTTGAAGTATCTTATTATCATTTTATCGCTCCCCTTATTCCTGGATTCCGTCGCTGCACAATCCCTGGAACCTTTATCTAAAATTCCCAGCGTTTTTTTAATCGGTGAATATGAAGAACAGTACATGGCGTTGTCAAAACAACATCCTGCCATTTTCATGTCTGTCTATCATAACGACATCGACATCGCTTTCCGTGAGTGGAGCAACCTGCTGATGGATATGGAAGATTATGCGGATGAATTAAAGTTTGATATCAAAGGTGTGAAGATGTGGATCAATCTGTATTTCAATGCAGATGGGACCATTGAACACCTCGCGTTCTTCCCAAAGCCGAACAGTCGCAATGTACCTGTTGAACACCTGACCGCGTTCTTCAAAAATTTCGTGCACGACTATTCACTTAATGTTGACGCTGCCAAACCATTTCAACATAGCGCCAGCACTTCTTTCCCTACCTTCTTTAGCAGAGAAATGGTTTCTACCGGCAAGAAGAATTAAGAACCTTCTCCACGCTCACGCTCACGCTTCTCACGCTTCTCACGCTTCTCACATCTCGCAGACACCACCACTACACGCGATCGCAGCCGTACTCGATACATCCGCATACTGCGGTTCTCTAAGTAGCGTTACAAAGTCCAGGAGCCTGAACCGACGTTTGATCTTAACCCACTTGTGCCAGAGGTGTACATCCTTCATACAATAGATTGTATTATGCATATCACCATGGAAATAATTCTGGCTGAATTGTTTAACTCGCCGTAGCCAATCCTTTTTCAATAAAACTTCAGCCCGGGTGCCTGTGATCGAAAGTTTCGGATCCATCACCAGCTTTACGGCCATCCAGAGATCATTATGAAAATAATGCAGACCATCCACAATCAGACCTGACATAAAAACAGATGCATCTCCATACTTGCTGACGATCTCCGCTGTATTCAGCACTGAAGTAAACGGAGCCTGAGCATAATCCTTATCACCAAACTTTGAAATAAAAGAGACGGCTGTAAACTGGTCCTGGTGATTAAAAATGTAATCCACGACTTCTTTTTTGTCATCGATGATGACGGTGTTGCTCACATTGTGTTGAGTAAGTTTATGGTAACACAATTCTTCAGTTTGACCAGGCCGAACCCAGGCGCGCTGCACCAGTTCGATCAGTTTCAAATGCTTTACGCCCTGCATCTCATCTTTGACGATGACATCCATATCGTTTTCACATGGCACATAGACCACCCAATCAGATTGTGTATTTGACCACAGGGATTCTTCAAGCATTTCCGGATAATGTGCTTCCATATATTTTGCAGTCTCACTTTCCTTGTTGAGTTGCATGATGCGGAAGTATCGTTTGCTGTGTTCCGGATGTATACCGGAGGCTGTCTTCAGGATCACAGAGGCATTACCGGAAGGTTTTACGGTGGTCGTTCTGGCAGCTGGGGGAATCCCGATCAATTGCGCTACCTGGCGATTGGTTTCTTTGACGATCTCAGCTCCTTTTCTCAGGATGTCTTCATTAAAAAGTTCAGGTCGTGTCATCCAGCCAGTAATCGATATTCCGATCAGGGATTCTCCGCGTACGATCTCTTCTGTTTGTTTGCCCAAATAGGGGAAGGAAGTATATCCTGCCTGTAATGTCCCGAGGATCGCAGATTTTCTGCACAATTCATAAAATTTATCTTCACTGAAATGCCCGTTCTTATGGACACAGGCAGATGCATTTAATTCATTGAGATTGCAAAATTGAAAAACGGATTCCTGTCGATTGCGGATCTGCTCATAAAAATTGAAGCCGATCTCATAGCAGGGATTAAACATTTCATCTTCATGTGACATGAAGACAAAACCCAGATCATTATCGCCTTCATTGATCGATACCAGGTTATTGAAATCTTCATACGAGAACGTATGCCGGAGCAGCCCCACTGAATTATTACTTCTGGCACGCCAGGGATGCGTCTGACGCCAGTGTCCCGTTTTGGCGTGAATCAATTCAGTGTCATCTTCATCCATGATGATATTCATCGCACTCCGACGTACGCCGCCTGAAAGGACAGCATCCGAGATATGCATTAAGATATCGTACGCAATGATGGATTTAAATGATGCAGATTCCGCATCGCCAATGTATTGATCCAGGAGGATTTCAATACGCTCTATAGATTGTTTAAGGCCGTGGTGACCAGGTGCCTTAAAGCCACCTGATATGGAAGCACCCGCAGGACGAATTTCACTGTAATCAAATTTGATCTGATGCCTGAAATATTCATTATTCAAAGACGGATGATGGCAATACGTACTGACGAGAACTTTGATCGCATTTGCCCATCCTTCGATCGAATCCGGGATGGTATATGTTTTTACCTTTTGGCTGCGCTTATAGAGTAGTGGCAACTGCTGCACAAATTTTTTACGAAGGGATACACCCAATCCGGTGCCGGACAGCAGAACAAAAAATCCTTTGCTAAATACGTCCGGTGAATAAGCATACGTGGTGCAACAATTATACAGCTTTGCATTATTCTTCAGGATCAACGATCCCCTGAACTGCAAATTCCGTTGGGAGGAAAGAAATTCTTTAGCGTAATATGAAGGAGCAATTTCAGCAAGCAAGGGTTCAGCAATATCGCCATACTGCATCCGGTGTGTATCGAGCACTTTATCACAGGCTTCTTCCCAGGTTTCATACCTGTCGAGTAAAGGATCCCATTTTAGATAGTCACTGTAGAGTTTTAACTGAGAAAGAAATTCCTTTCCCTTATCGGCGGAGAGATATGTTGACATGCGGAGATTGATAGATTGACTAAGTCGGCCTAAAGTATATATTAATAAAATATTTAATTGGTGATGCAGACCGAACAAATGTTAAAATGATTGACGAACCCCTCCAATCCACTGGTAGTCAGTGTTTCTTTCGCACCCGAATACTTATCAACAAGTTTTCCACCGTTGGGATTTGGATAGCAGTTGGGGATGGATTGCCCAGGTTGAATTCCCTCGCTCCTACTTCCTTATATTCGCATTTCTAATTATATATCCTCCTTATGACGCAATACACCGAAGAAAACATCCTTACCCTTGACTGGAAAGAACATATCCGCATGCGCCCTGGGATGTATATCGGCAAGCTCGGCGACGGCTCCACTCCCGATGACGGGATCTACGTACTCCTTAAAGAAGTGATCGACAACTCCATTGATGAATACATCATGGGGTATGGCAAACAAATCGAAGTCGATATTAAAGACGGGAAAGTCACCGTACGTGACTATGGCCGCGGTATCCCCCTCGGTAAGGTCGTGGAATGTGTTTCAAAAATTAATACCGGTGGAAAATATGATTCAAAGGCATTTAAGAAATCAGTAGGTCTGAATGGTGTCGGTACGAAGGCCGTCAACGCCCTCTCAGATTTTTTCCTGGTACGTGCCGTGCGTGAGGGAAAATCCAAAGAAGCCACTTTTCATCAGGGTGAAATCAGATCAGAATCTAAAATCATCAAATCGCAGGAAGATCAGGGCACCATTTTTTCTTTCGTGCCGGATGAAACGATCTTTAAAGAGTATGAATACCGGGATGAATTTATCGAACATCAATTGTGGAATTATGCATGGCTGAATGCAGGCTTAAAATTGAAA
>JBBREG010000183.1:0-7759 GCA_038203125.1 Chitinophagales bacterium | reverse complement strand
TGTCCCTCAGTCCACTCCACACTGAGGATATTTTCCAAAGTCAAACCCAGTCCATAGTGGGTCTTTCTGTAGGTAACTCCACCATCCAGCAGTGGATATCCATTGGCTGTCACCGTATTATTCTCATTGGCAGGCCTGTCTCCGATATATCGGTAGCGAAGGCTCGCATTAAAACCTTTACCAAATTTTGTAGTGATTCCTCCGATACTCGTAAATGTCGGAGCGAGCGGAATATAATTTTCTCCTTCTTCAGCCTCAAGACTCCTGGGAATTGTGTAATTCATGTCAAGGTCAAGAAACAACCATTTGGTTGCCTGATATCGACCCGAAAAATCTACGCCATATCGTCGCGTTTTACCGGATAGTTCTACCACGGCCTCATCACCCACATAGACAAACTCCTGTTCAAGATCGAGGATCCATCCCGCGACATTGATAAGTAGTGCGGGAATTGGTTTTACAAACGTGCCAATATCCACTCCATATGCTTTTGGCAGGATCTCAATACCTTGTTGTGCTACAACAACGCGTGCATCATTTGAATGGAATCCCATTCCTGATTTCAGATAGACCTGAACTGCGGGACCAGGTGTATAGAAGAAATTTAACTTGGGACTAATGGTGTTTTTAAATACAACATTATGATCGTAAGAAGGTGATAGTAAATCCGTGTAACCAAAACCAAATTGATCAAATCGCAAACCTGCATTGATAGTAAATTGGTCTGAAACTTCGAGAACTTCATCAACATACAATGCAGCATTAAGCTGATCTATATCGCCGAATGCTTTGTAAGCAATAAATTCATTTCTGCCTTGAGTGTGAGCAAGCTCTGTCTCATCTGTTTTGTCATAACGGATTTTAAAACCTACTTCGGATTTAAGTCCCATTCCTCCCAGGTTACCTTCCTTGCTATACTGTACATTATAACCATAGATATTCCGGTCTTCTGCCTGACGAATTTCATCTCCGTTGACTGGATCGTTAAGGAAAAAAGTAAAATTAGAATAGAGCTTAAATTGATTTTTTACATAATACAGTTGATTACGAAGGACACCTCCATTATTAAGTATCTGTAATAATTGAATGTTTGCATTGGATCTCGAGGTAGCTCCTCCTTCATTATCATCAATAGATCCAAACCGGTCAATCAATCCGGAACGAACTGCACGATCCGGTACCTGTCCCGAAGCATCCCAACTGCTTGTAAACGTTGACATGGAAAGAGTAAGGACTTTATTGTCTCCGATGAGTCCATTGTATTTACCCATCAGGTTGAGGCGATTAAAGTATTGGGGACTTTTAAATGGACCATTATTAAAACTTAGGTCCGATGCGAGATAGGCGTGATGATGCTGCTCATGCTTTTTACCTAATAAATCAATAAGGCCAACAGCTCGATAGGTATCAAAATTCCCGACTTGAAATTTTAGCAAACTATGATCGAGTACATTCTTAGTATTGAAACTTGCATAACCTGCAGTATTGAAATCACCATGTTGAGCATAATACGGACCTTTGTTGAAGTCAACATAGTCAATCAATTCAGGAATTAAAAAATGCAGGTCAGCATATCCTTGTCCATGCGCATGACTTACCATGTTGACAGGCATTCCATCTACAGATACTTCTATATCCGTACCATGGTCGATATCAAATCCTCGTAGAAATATTTGTTCTGCCTTACCGCCACCTGCGTGTTGAGCAGTAAATAGACCCGGCACCATACGAAGAATATCCTGCGACGATTGAACAGGGCGAAGTTCAAGATCAATTTTATTGATGATGGACGTTGTCCTGAATATATCCTTCTGATTATTGACAATAATTTCTTCCAGGTTGAGAATGGCGGCCTCCATTCTTACTACAATAGGAACACCCGAAGTTGCATTCACTACCTGAGTTACATAACCGAGGTAGGAAATAGTCAGTGGATAGCTTTGTCCGTCCAGATCAGTGATCTTAAATTGACCTAGTTGATTGGTTGATGTACCGATATTTTCAGTGCTGATGAATACGGTAGCTCCGGTAATAACTTCACCGGAAGTAGCATCAACTACCCTTCCTAAGAAGGTGGAGTGTAATGCTGAAAGTGATATTGGAGATATAAAGGATAGAAGTAAGCTTATTATGATTGTAAAGTTCTTGCGTCGCACGTTGATTGAGTTTGAAAACGTAAATAGAAATATTATAGCAGGCTTGATGCTACTAAAATGGGTTAACATTTAAGAATTAAAAAAGACTGCCAGTAAAATGGATTTCAAACTAATCGGGGAGGGGGAGATAAAATTTCCAGAGCCAGGTCAGGAAACAAGGATACAGGAACTGAAAATCCTTTTTGATATGTGTATTGATCAGATTTTTGATTCCGCAGAATTTCAAACGGGAAATGAACGGAAACCTGTTTATCGCTCGAACGTTCCGTTAAGTGAGCTTTTTGATCAGATGTCTTAAAGATCGCGGCAATTTCTTTCTCTACATGATGGTGATGATGGTCACCATGGTGGGCATGTTGTATGTGGTGTTCATGCCAGAATGTATGTGCCAGAAGATCGTTTACCAAAGGAAGAACCCCTGTGAGATTAACACACAGATAGGTAAGTAACAGAAGCCAAGCCTGTATTTTCTTCATTGGTTCTATGTAATACGTGTCAGATCCCTATTTGGTTTAAATATTTTTATACAATTAGGTCAAAGACATAGGACAATTCATGGGAAGCTGGCCCGGCATCCATTACGTAGGTGGTGTTTATTAATTTTCTAAATTTTTAAATAAAATAGTCTCCCGGCACGATTGCAGGTTACATACCAGATGAAAAATCAGTGTTACAAGAGAACTTAAGGCAGTCTAAAGAGCGCGTATGTAGCATTTTGGGCCAGGGGTTCCATCCCGGAGCCCTTTCCCGGATAACCGATCATGTGAGTTATGCCCAGCGATTTCCATTTGGCAATCTGTTCAGCATCAGGATCTGAAAGCATCGCGGCAGCATTACTCCGGATGGTCTGACCTTCCTCCTGTGCTTTCATATCAAATGCGTAGATCTCGCTTACCCGATCATACCAGTCATAGAGAAAGGTCTCATTATGTAGCATGGCCTTCCAGTCGATAAAATTGCTTCGACGTGAATACCATCGGAACGACGTGAGATCATATGGAATAATAAAAAGAGCTGTATCAGGCGTAAGCTCTTTCGACTTTTGACTGATTTCAACACCATCATTGGGTGAATTACTAAGAGGGGCAGCGTAATCTGGCATAGCACCAAAAATGCCGCTTAAGCGATATATACTCACTGCAAGTAGAAGAAGAATGGGAAATGCCAGACCCCATCGCGTAAATTTATTTTCCAGTTCTAATTTTTGGTCGACAAAAGAGAATACAGCAATGAATGCAAAGGCCTCAATCCAGATCGTTGTCTTCCACCATTGGGTATACAGGATAAGGGGTGAACGGATGAACTCCACTCCGATTTCATACACGGCAATGCCGAACAGGATCGTAGCAAACATCCATCTCAGTTTTCCTTTATAAAAAGAAAGACATGTAATGGCAAAAAGGAAAGTCAATATTAAATCGAAAGTGCTGAATGTAAATCCAAAAAAATGATGCCACAACCGGAAGTGGATGATGTCCATAAATTTTCCGGGATCCGTCTGACCACCATTGTTCATGGCTAAGAGAATAATCCATGGTAATGTGATGAGGACATATAAAGAAATGGGAAGTATCGGTAGTTGCTTTGTTTCTTTCTTTTGCAACCAGTCAATGCCAAGTGCGGCGATGGTAACGATAAAAACCTGCAAACCCACTAATGGCTGTATGAGTACAGCGGGAATTAGCATGGCAGACCAATACCAGTATTTTTGTTTTAGCCAATAATAAATAGCCCATGATGCGAAGGCTTTCGCTGGCAGGCTGGGGACAAACTGGTTATAATAAATCTCATTTGACCCAGTCGCTGCGTGAAACCCGATTGTCAATATAAGACCAATACATATCCATAGTAAAGCCTTATTACGAATATAAAGTCCCGCTATCCGAATCCATGCAAGCAACAATGCAATAGATGCGATCGCATGCCATATCAGCACCATAACGGGCGAAGCATACCCGATATACCTCAGGATGGCATGAAAAATCGTTCGCTCATTTACGTTGCTGTCCAGATAGGTATGTACATAATGATCTTTCGGATACGTCCCCGGATGATCCTGCTCGTACAAAACCGGCAGTATCTGCGTCTGATCACTCTGGCCATACTGGTATCCCTGGTAGATGATCACTGTGGCATACAGCAGGATGGCAGCAAAAATGTGTAAAATTAAATCTTTGTTATTTGAGATCATTGCGGGTTGAAGGTAATAAACAGCCTCTCAACTCTGACTCAGACTCGACATCGTTTGCCCGGGATGACACCGATAAACGATCCCTGCGTTCTCCAGTCATTCATCCTGGTAGTAGAGACGCGATGCATCACGTCTCTACAGCCACAACGTTATTATTTCGAATGAATCTAAAATACACATCACACTTCTCACGCTCTCATTCGGTCCCTGAGCTATACATGGATGAGCGCAAGGTATCGAAGGATCACGCTCTCACATTCGGTCCCTGAGTTGCACAGGGATGAGCGCAAGGTGTCGAAGGGTCACGCTCTCACAATTCTCACGATCTTCATTGAATGAAGCAGCTCTCCATGTCAGAACTCAACCGACCTGATGCCGATGCATACAAAGCCTCCGAAAAAATTCCCGCGATCATAGTCCTGGATAATATACGATCCGGACTCAATGTAGGCGCCATCTTCCGCACAACTGACGCATTCTCTATGGAAGCCATTTATCTCTGCGGCATCACAGCCAAACCTCCTCATGCAGAAATTATGAAAACTGCATTAGGAGCATCGGATTCCGTAACGTGGGAATATTTTGAAGAAACAACATCAGCGATCGCAAAACTGAAAGACAGAGGTTATCATTTGATGCCTGTCGAACAAACTGATCACTCGATATTACTTGATGAAGTAGTATTCACCGACATAATGCCTCTCGCTATCATATTTGGAAATGAAATGAGAGGCATTGATGCCAGTATATTATCTCTTTGCGAACGGAGTATTGAAATTCCTCAGGAGGGCATCAAACATTCATTGAATGTGGCTACAACGGCAGGGATCGTGATGTGGGAATGTTACCGTCAGTTCCGGCGCCGACGATTTTCTTCAGCAGTATAAGTCAGCCTGAGTCCGGCACCAAAATAAATGTAGTCATCCAATCTGCCCTGCGTGCCATCCACCTGAAGGCCTTCCCATTCTGAAGAGGACAGGTATGTTGCGGACAACATCGGTGTCATGGTATAGTGTTCTGAAACCCCAATATCAAGACCCGCAGCACCTCCCAGTTTCCAAACCAGGTTTTTGCTCCGGATCGGTAATCTGGCAGGATCATTCGGCTCAGAACGGAGTCGGGTGAGGATCTGATACGAGGCTCCGGGGATCACTTCAAAGAAAAACCCCTTTTTAACCAGATTACCTTGTTTTGAGAATGTCGGACAATCACAATCGCCTCCAAAATCAAATGGATAAATGGCTGTACCAAAATCAAAATCAAAGGATTTGAAATATCCGTTTTGATCAGCAGGATTGAATGTGAATCGGTAGCCTAATCCCGGACGGAACTCCAGCCTCTTTTCCTTAAGACGTAAATGGTATTCCACAGAGCCATGAAAGCCGTTCTGGCTGATGCCCACAGTATCAAGGATATTGGATTGACCAATTAAATACCGGAGATTGACTCCCACCTGGGCGTGGCATAAACATGGAAAATATGTCACAAATAGCAGGCAGAGCCACCTTGTCATATGGAGCCTTAACGTTTGACTAACAACTCTTATTATATCCATCCCGGCATGGGCGTCTGGCCCGTTTTATTTGAAATATATTTGCACCTCAATCATATAAGCACAAATTGCGCACCAAAACGATCCATCCGAAGAAAGTAAAAATCATTACCCTCGGATGTAGTAAAAATCTTGTGGATTCTGAGGTCATCAAATCCCAGCTCGAAGCTAATCAGTTTTCAGTTGAGCATGAGACACAATCCCGTACGCCGGTAGTCGTCATCAATACATGCGGATTCATCGACCTGGCCAAGCAGGAATCCATCAATACCATTCTGGAATACGCCAATGAAAAAAAGAATGGACGCCTCGAAAAACTCTATGTGACCGGCTGCTTATCTCAGCGTTATAAAGATGATCTCGAAGCCGAAATACCGGAAGTGGATGCTTATTTTGGTACAATGGAGCTTCCATCCTTGCTGGCCACGATGGGTGCAACATATAAGGATGAGTTACTTGGTGAACGAAGTATCGTCACACCCGCACATTATGCATATCTGAAAATATCTGAAGGTTGTAATCGCACATGTTCATTTTGCGCGATTCCCTTAATGCGCGGAAAGCATGTTTCCCGCACCATGGAAAGCCTCGTACATGAAGCAACACATCTCGCAGGACGTGGTGTGAAAGAATTAATCCTGATAGCTCAGGAACTCACGTATTATGGACTGGATCTTTACCAGCGTCGCACCTTACCGGAATTATTAGAAGCCTTGACGGCGGTAAATGGTATTGAATGGATCCGGTTGCATTATGCATATCCGCATAAATTTCCAATGGATATCATTGAGGTAATGAAAGCAAAGGAAAAAGTGTGTGATTATCTTGACATGCCATTGCAACATTTCAGTGATCCTGTATTGAAGGCAATGCGCCGTCAAATCACTTCAGCGGAAACACGCGATCTGATTGCAAACATTCGCACAGTACATCCCGGCATAAAAATTCGTACTACTTTTCTTGTAGGCTTTCCCGGTGAAACACAGGAAGACCATGATTCCTTATTAAATTTTATACGCGAAACAAAATTTGATCGCGTAGGCGTCTTCGAATATTCACATGAAGAAGGTACCAGAGGCTATGATCTGGTGGATGATGTGCCTAAAGAAATCAAAAGCCTGCGTAGTGCGGAAGTAATGGCCGTTCAACAGGACATTTCATTAGAACTGAATGAAGCCATGATTGGTCGTCAGGTAAAAGTATTGATCGATCGCAGGGAAGGTGGCCAGTATGTTGGACGTTCGCAATATGATTCACCGGAAGTGGATAACGAGATCTACATCGATCCAAACGGAATACAAATTCCGGTAGGTTCTTTTATCCTTGCAGAGATAACGGGTGCGTCAGAATATGATCTGGTAGGAAAAGCAGTAAGTTTACTCCCATGACAAATCCTGACCGGTTACTGACCCTTGCCCTAAAACCGGTATACCAGGTCGTATTTGCTGCGGGCATAAGCATTATTCTGACGCTGTTTGACGCATTATTTCCGGTCAATAATGATTTCCTGGAAGTGAATGCCGGCCCATGGATAGTGACCACAGCTATGGTACTTCTTTTCATTATTACTAACACAGTTGTCGTGTTGCGTATTAAAGAATTGCTTCCATATTGGATCCAGTCTATTATTTGTTTTGTTGCGCTCCTTGCATTTTCGTATGGCTGGTCATTTCTGATCAGCGGTAAACATATTGACGAAGTTGGCTCCTTCCGGTGGATCTGGATGGTCCTCTTTATGGTCTATCTTGTTTTTTTTGTGATCGCCCGGTCCATGAAAACCATTGTGGACTTTGCGATACGCCAGGATAACAAGCTCCGGGGCGAAGAATGATCTGAGCGGGAGATGGGAATCGAACCCAC
>JBBREG010000182.1:0-7777 GCA_038203125.1 Chitinophagales bacterium | reverse complement strand
AAACTTTGGGTGCCACCCTCCACCTAAGAGAATGCAAACATTAATAGTATAGTGATCTTTTTCATGGCAACTTCTGAATCACAAGTGTCCAAAATAAATTTATAGAAAAATAGGCATGGGGTCAATTTCCCTAACTTAGGGTTGCACAAAAAAACCAACCATGCCTGAGATAAATATAAGCCTCTTCAGCCAATTGCTGCATTTGTTAGATCGGAATGATTTTGATCGGTTAGTTAAAAAGCATAGTGCGGATAAATTTACCAAGGGGATCAATTCCTGGACTCATTTAGTATCCATGCTTTTCTGTCATCTGGCTAAAGCATCATCTGTTCGTGAGATCAGTGATGGCCTTAGGAGCGCAGCAGGAAATCTGAATCATTTAGGGGTGACAAAGTCGCCTTGTAAATCTTCCATCTCATATATCAATACCCATCGATCCTGGGAACTGTTCAAAGACTTCTACTTTGCATTATTGGAAAAGTATGAGCCGTCTTTAGCCAAGAGAAGGAAGTATGCTATGACATTGAAGCGAAAGATCTTCATCATGGATGCTACCACGATATCATTATGCCTGAGTCTTTTTGATTGGGCAAAGTTCAGAGCGCGTAAAGGAGCCATTAAACTCCACACAGTACTTGATTACGATACCTCCCTGCCAGTATTCGTCCACATGACAGAGGGCCGCCAACATGAAAGCAAAGTGACTCCAGTGACCTTATTCCCAGTGGGATCGGTAGTTGTTATGGACAGAGCGTATGTCAAATATGAATACCTGAATAATTTGGACAGCAATGGCATCTATTTCGTCACTAGGCTCAAACGTAACGCTGATATCGAATTGGTGGAATCCTTCCTGACAAATCAAAAGCAAGAACACATCCTGTCAGACGAGGATATAAGACTATCAGGCTTTTATCCTTCTCAAAAGTATCCGGGAACATTGCGTGTGGTGGAAGTGTACGATGAACCAACAGACCAACATCTGTTCCTGCTAACGAATAACTTAACTTGGACAGCAGACACCATTTCACAGCTTTATAGAGCCCGATGGGATATAGAGGTGTTTTTCAAACAAATCAAACAAGTGCTGCGAGTAAAAACATTTGTAGGCACTTCAGCGAATGCTGTGCTCATTCAGGTTTGGAGTGCGATGATATCTATTTTGATGTTGAAGTATCTTCAGAATAAGGCGAAACACAAATGGCATCTATCCAATTTGGCGGCAATGATACGAACGCACTTATTCTCTAAAATCGAAGTATGGAAATGGCTTGACCAACCATTTATTAAATCAAATCCACCACCATTGGATATGCCTTTATTTAAATTGTTCTGATTCGAAGGGGGGATAGCTTTTGTAAATGGTTAACTTTAGAATGCAATCACTTGATTGTGAGTAGCTATATTTTTATAAATCAAACGTTTTGGACAGCTGTGAGTTAACATCTTCATTCACAAGTGGATTAAACTGGTTATAGTTATGAATAAGAAAAACATCAGTATCTACTTCCGAATTACTGCAAGTAACTATTAATTTTAGATAAGCTTTCTTAATTCCTGTCATGTAAAATGTTACTTCGTCCATTGTACTACCTTGGCCTAATCCAATGTAGTTTATACCATTTCCACTAATTCTCCAATGATAATTTGTTACACTTGAACAATAAAGGACATTAGCTTTATAAGTAACAGGTACTATGCTGTGGACAAAATGATTTCCCTCAATTAGTGCCAATACATATGTTGGTTCAGAACAGAAGTTATCTGCAACTATATCTCTAGCCTCTAACAACTGCCTTGCATTATCTCTTGAATCCTCATAGCCGGTGACATGACTCTTATATGAAACATCTGGATTTGAATAATACAAAATTCTTTTCCTTTTTGCAGCTGCGGGACTTCCACCAGTGACCATCAAAGTTGATTTTCCCCAGTATGCTCCACGAGCATTTTCTGGTTCTAGTTCATTATCATGGTGTCCGCAACCCAAATTATGAGCTACTTCATGAGCAAAGGTATACTTCATTCCACCGTCACCTTCAACAATTGAAAATCCTTGAGAATTGTCTCCAAAATCTCTTTGGAAAGCAAAACCAAAAGTCTTGCAATTATCATAATTTCCATCTGCTATGACACAAACTAAATCGGCCCCATGCAATTCTCTTGGATCATTAGTTAAGTTATCAGGAAAACGCATCTGAACATCTTCTAAATCATTTCTAATATTATTTGTCTCCTCCCATAACGTTAATCCAGGTAATTCAGAAGTAGGCAAAATAGCAGCAATTTCAAAGAAGATTTGTGTTTCTTCCAAGTTACTATTTTCAAGAGCCATGTTCATTTGTTCAATAAACAATCTTACTTTTTGTTCAGGTATAATTTCTTTACTAGCTGCATCTGAATAATACACTAATATTCTGATTGGGATTGCATCCTCTGTACAGGCGTTCCTAGTTTCAATTTCATCTGGCTCATTAAAGTCGTCAATCGGATTCTCATAGGCACAGTCTGGAGTAGTTAGTTCGAAGTACAAAGGTGAATATTTAACAAGGATATTGCTATGGCTCCCCAAATCCATTAATTCATAACCAATTACTGAATCGATAAAAAAGTAACCAAACACTTCTCCATCACATTCTACCATCATCATGTCTCCTTCATCATTTCCCGTGAACTCTCCTCGCCAAACAAAATTCGTTGAATCTTCAAATTTGACCTGCTTTGAACTAGCATACAATGTGCTATCATAATCAAGAAGAGTAAACTCTAAATCCCCATCAACTTGAAAATCTGGTAAATAATCAACTTCTACAGGTCAAACCGAATCATATAGCGGGTTAGCTAATAGACTATCTATAAATACTTGCTTACCATCTGGAACATCAAATTCAATCCAGGTCAGTCGATTAATTAAAGTTCTTTGAGCATTACTCGTATGAGTTGAAGAAAATGCAATCACAAAAAAAAGTAATCTGAGAAAAATTAAGGTTTTCATATTAATAAAATAAATTGAGTTAAGAATAAATTTAAATATATATCAGGGACGGGATAATCCAGCCTTATGATGTAAATGTAAAGCTCTTATTTGCATAGCACCTCACCAGAAATGGTGAGAAGTTTCTTAGATTCATCTCAACTATTCAATATTTTATATAACGCCTTGTGATAGGATTCAAAGTCGGGCAGATTATTGTGATGTCCTCCTTTGATCGTAATGAGTTTTGCCCGATTAGGGATCAATTTCTGCAACCGTACACCCTGTGCATACGAGATCAAAAAATCTTTGTCCCCATGAATTATGTACACCGGACATTTTACCTTCTGCAAATATTTCCAGGTAGGAATTTTATATCGCAGGATCCATCGCAACGGAAGCCAACCTGCAAAGCGGCCGATCTGGTACTCAAAACTATAATACGGTGAATCGAGTATCAGCATCCGCGGATTGTTCCAGGCAGCCACCCGTGCAGCAAAACCACACCCGAGTGATCGTCCCAACACCACAATTTTAGTTTGCGGATATTGCTCTGTCAGCCAGTTGTAGACATATTCCGTATCACTGTAGATGATCTGCTCAGATCGCTTCCCACGACTTTTTCCAAAACCCCGATAATCCATCATGAAGAAATCATATCCTTTCCCTACATAATCTTTTGCAAATTTCCCCCAACCTTTAATACTCCGGCTATTTCCTTTCAGAAAAAAAACAACTCCCAGGCTATTCGGAACCTTAAACCAAATCGCATTGATGTGCCCACCATCCGGCATGTCAAATTTTTTTTCTTCAAAAGGAAATGAATACTGATAAGTGAAATCCTGAGGCAACATCTCAGGACGGAAAAAAAAGAAATGCTGCAGGAAATAAAAGATCACTACGAGAGCAACGTAAATGATCAATATGACCACAACGAAACTCATATATCCTTTTTGCGAAAAATACAATCGAGATCCCGGCCCAGTCCATTGTAATCCAGTCCATATCCTACGACAAAATCATTCGGGATCGATTTTCCTTCATACTTCAATACATCCGGGTATTGATACGCTTCAGGTTTCTTTAATAGACACGTGGTCTCGAGTGATGCCGGATTTTCTTTTCTGATCCGTTCCTTTAAATAGGCTAACGTGTGACCTGTGTCGACAATATCTTCCACGATCAGCACATGCTGATCTTCAAGCGGCGTTTTCCATAAAAAATGTTCTCCAATTTTTCCCGAAGATTGTGTGCCGGCATACGAACTTACTTTAACAAAATCAAGTCGCAACGGAATAGAAAGCTGACGTACGAGATCTGCTGCAAAAATAAAAGCACCATTCAAGACAATCAATAAGACCGGATTTTTCCCTTCATAATCCCTGTCGATACGAACCGCAATATGATCGACAACATCTTTGATCTCCGCAACAGAGATAAAGGGTTCAAATTCCAGGTCATGAAGGATGACATTTTTCATTTTCCAATTCCGTATTGATCGACTAAAAACAAAAACGATGCAATCGCTGCAGATCCAGATGCTAATTCACGCGGGTGAACAGTCTCCAGCACATCCAGGTGAGAATGATGATAATCAAAATATTTTGAATTCTCCGGACGCAGACCGATAAGTAATCCTGCGGTGGGTTTGAGTGGACCGATGTCAGCACCTCCACCACCCGGGTTAAGTTGTACATGGTAAGGTTCTAGTAAACTCATATAGGTTCCCATAAAGGCCAGGTGCTTGTCAAGAACTACATTC
This sequence comes from Chitinophagales bacterium, assembly GCA_038203125.1. Lineage (GTDB taxonomy): Bacteria > Bacteroidota > Bacteroidia > Chitinophagales > Saprospiraceae > Opimibacter. The sequence goes on along the minus strand of JBBREG010000182.1, from coordinate 3,041 downwards.
TCACCTGCCGAGCAACCAAAACCCTGTGGCACTCCTGCGCCACCATCTGACTCGAGTGCGACCATATGAAATTCTTTATTTCGGATCGCTTCAGCTGCATATTTCTTTCCACCCGCAAGGCCACTTTCTTCATTGGCAAATAACACACAACGAATGGTGCGTTTGGGTCTATATCCCGTTTTCAATAATCGATATACCGCCTCCATCGAATGGATACAACCAGCGCCATCATCCTGTGCACCTTCCCCCACATCCCATGAATCCAGGTGGCCACCCACCAGAATAATTTCATCCGGAAACTCAGATCCGCGTATTTCTCCAATGACATTATGTGAAGTGACCTCGCCCAGCATTTTACAGCTCATCCGCATATAAACTTCAACAGGACCCAGCTTCAGGGCGCTGGTCAGACGATCCGCATCATTTGTACTGATGGCAATGGATGGAATATTGACAAGCGAATCTGCAACCAAAGTGAGACCTGTATGTGGAAAATCATCTCTTGTCGTGGATAGTGATCTCACGACTGCAGCCACTGCTCCTTTTTTAGCAGCTTCTGAGGGGCCATTATAGCGCTGATCTGCTGCACCACCATAGGCTGAAAATGTGCTTGGCAGACCCGTGTCCATCGGTCGTCCAAAAAATACAATCTTGCCTTTCACGGCTTCATCAGGTAAGTCTCTGAGCTCATCAAGCGTCTGCACTTCTATGACCTGAGCTCTTACCCCCTTATCACCCGTACCAGGTGAATGTCCCAATGCCAGGCCCAGTAAGGTGATCGCTCCAACCTCTTTCGAAATCATCATGACAAATTCATTTTCACCGCGGTCCCACTTTTTGACCTGGGTTTCCTGCAGGTATACTTTGTCAAAACCAATCGTGTCCAGAACACTTTTGGCCCAGTTGACCGCCTTTGCATCACCTTCCCAGCCACTCAGGCGGTTACCAATATCCTTGGTCAGGGTGGTGAGCCACTTGTACCCGATTAATTCTGTGTAGGACTGCCGATAGATATCCCGGATCAGAAAAGCAGCAGAATCCTGCGATATCTGGCTTTTACCAGCCATAGGGAGGAGAAGGAATAGGACAAGCAAACGGAAGTACATAGGCGTCATTTAGAATGGCCACGAAGGTATAATTTGGAACGCATCTAAATTATTTTTTGCTTTGTACTCATTACACCCCACCATGGTAGCTTTGTCATGCGGGAATCCTGTCAGGGAAGCAGATCAATATCAGACTCCCCGGTCATAAAATGTAGTCCACCTATGAAATGGTTTGTTAGATTTTTCACCTCCTCGCTGGGTCAGAAATACATCATGAGCCTCACCGGCCTGTTCCTGATCTCCTTCCTGATCGTGCATCTCAGTGGCAACCTTCAGCTCTTGTCAGATGATGGAGGCAGGTCCTTTAATATCTATGCCGCGTTTATGTCCAGGAATACTATTATTCGGATTATATCCATTGGACTCTACACATTTATCCTTTTGCATGCAATCCAGGGCATCATATTGACGGTACAAAACCGGAAAGCAAAAGGGTCTCATTATAAAAAAGGACGGCCTGCCGGCACCCACTGGTCGGCGCGCAATATGGGCCTTCTGGGTATCCTGATCTTTGCATTCCTCTGTTTTCATATGGGAGACTTCTGGTGGAAGATGCGATTCACTGACGATCTGCCCCTGGTCACCTATCCGGGTCATCTTGACCCCGTGGATGATATTTATTCAAGAGTGCATATAGCTTTCCAGGAACTCTGGATCGTCATCATTTACCTGGTTGGTGTACTTGCGTTAGCATTGCACCTGATCCATGGTTTTCAGAGTGCATTTCAAAGTTTAGGGCTCAATCATAAAAGATATACACCCATTATCAATGGATTCGGATGGGTCTTTACCATTGTCATTTCGCTGGGATTCGCATTGATCCCCGTGTATCATTATCTCAATGCATAAGTGATCATATCATCAATCGTATTCTATAAAAGCAACGTCCGCATATGAAATCATTGGATGGTAAAGTTCCGGAGGGGCCGATCGAAGAAAAGTGGGAGCACTATAAAGCAACGATTCCACTTGTATCCCCTAACAACAAACGCAGGCTTGATGTCATCGTGGTGGGTACGGGTCTCGCCGGAGCATCCGCAGCAGCAACGCTGGGTGAGCTTGGGTATAATGTAAAATGTTTTACGTTTCATGACAGTCCACGCAGAGCTCATAGTATTGCGGCACAGGGTGGAATTAATGCAGCGAAAAATTATCAGAATGATGGTGACAGTGTACACCGACTTTTTTATGATACGGTGAAAGGTGGTGATTATCGGTCACGTGAAGCTAATGTGCACCGTCTCGCTGAAGTAAGTACGGACATCATCGATCAGTGTGTCGCGCAGGGGGTGCCTTTCGCCAGAGAGTATGGAGGTCTTTTAGAAAACAGGTCCTTCGGTGGTGTGCAGGTGTCACGAACATTTTATGCACGTGGGCAGACCGGACAACAATTATTATTAGGCGCCTACTCAGCATTATCAAGACAGATCTCTTTAGGTACAGTAGAAATGTACAATCGTCATGAGATGATGGATGTGGTGATGATTGATGGAAAGGCACGAGGTATCATTGCGCGCAACCTGCTTACAGGAAATCTCGAACGATATTCAGCACATTGTGTTGTGCTCGCAACCGGCGGGTACAGTAATGTGTATTATCTCTCCACGAATGCCATGGCATGTAATGTCTCTGCAGCATGGAGAGCCGTACGACGTGGCGCTTATATGGCGAATCCATGTTTTACACAAATTCACCCTACATGCATTCCTGTTTCAGGTGAATACCAGAGTAAGCTTACGCTCATGTCTGAATCGCTCCGCAATGATGGTCGTGTATGGGTTCCAAAAAATAAATCTGATGTCGAAGCAATACGCTCCCGTACTATATTGCCATCCAGCCTGAAGGAAGAAGACCGGGATTATTATCTCGAGCGTCGTTATCCTGCTTTTGGAAATCTTGTACCACGGGATGTAGCATCGCGTGCTGCAAAAATTG
>JBBREG010000181.1:0-7797 GCA_038203125.1 Chitinophagales bacterium | reverse complement strand
CATCTACATTTTCCTCCAGGATCAGGTCGAGACCACGCATGGCTGCCTTAATACCAGCAGGATCGCTGTCATACAGCACAGTAATTTTGGTAGCATATCTTTTGATCAGCCTGACCTGGTCAGGCGTTAGGGCAGTCCCGGAAGATGCCACCACATTTTCAACCCCCGCCTGATGCATGCTGATCACATCGGTATAACCCTCCACCATAAAACAGTTATCGGCATCCCGGATGGCCTTTTTGGCGTGAAAAAGCCCGTAAAGCACTTTCCGCTTATTATATATGTCCGTTTCCGGAGAGTTGATGTATTTAGGACCTCGTTTATTAGCTATTAGTTGGCGTCCAGCGAATGCGATCACTTTCCCGGAAATGTTAAAAATGGGAAACATGACTCTGTTACGAAAGAAATCTCCGTCATTTTGAGTGATCAGGCCAGCCCGTTGGAGGATATCTTTCGTAAATCCAGCACTAAGTGCCTCAGTGACAAGCTTATCAGGTGATTCCAGGGCATACCCAAGGCTAAAATCTTCAATTGTCTTTGTCCTGAACCCTCGTTCCCGGAAATACGACAGGCCCGCTAGCTGGCCTTCCTCGGTCTGATGAAGCTGGCGGATAAAAAATTTATTAGCAAAATCCAGGACTTTATAGATCGTCTCCCGCTCGCGCTCAGCCAGAAGACTCTCGGCATCCTGTTTGGTTTCCTCCAGCTGAATGTTGTATTTGTTGGCCAGGTACCGGATGGACTCCGGATAGTCATAGCTCTCATGATCCATGACAAACCTAATAGAGTCCCCCCCCTTTCCACAGCCAAAACACTTGTAGATACCCTTAGAAGGTGAAACTGAGAAGGAAGGCGTCTTTTCATGGTGAAACGGGCATAAACCAATCAGGTTGCTGCCTCGTCGCTTCAGGTTGACAAAGTCCTGTACCACCTCATCGATCCGGGCTCGTTCCACGACTTCGTCAATACTTTTCCGGCTGATCATCTGGAGGCAAATCTAGGTATTTAGGTGATTTTAATTAAATATGCTTGTTATTCACTTGTGAAAACAATTTAAGGATATTATATTTGTTTAGCAGTTAAGTCGTAAGGACAGGTTGACTGCCACTAACTAGAATTCTTGATACGTTTTTAGGGTGTTCTCATAGTGTGTTCTTACCCGCTTTCCTATGGGAAGGCGGGTTTTTTTATGTCTTTACTTAACTTATATAATCAATTGATTTTCAGTAATATACATATTTATTAATGATAACCATTGGGATCATCGGTTCAGGCAAAATGGGGCAGGCCATTACAAGGCTGCTGGAGGGAGAATCCGGCGCTGATTTCCATGTTTTTTCACGTCTTTCGGAGCAAAATCTGGACCTCCTGAAAGCCTGTGATGTGGTCATAGAATTTACCACACCGGAGGCCTCTGCGGGGGTGATCAGCCACTGTCTGAGAGCACAGATTCCGGTTGTGTCAGGCACCACCGGATGGCATGAATATCATCTGGCAGAGATCACAACATTATGCCAGGACACAAATGGAAAATTCCTCTACGCATCCAATTTTAGTGTAGGGATGAATATCGTCTTTGCTTTAAATCGTCGCCTTACAACCATCATGAATCAGTTCAGGGAATTTGTGCCCTCGATTCGTGAGACACATCATATCCATAAAAAGGATGCTCCGAGTGGTACTGCTCTATCACTCATTGATGACATCATCAGGAATCATTCGAATTACAACAAGTTTAATCTAATAGATAATCCGGATGTTACGGATTCGGATTCATTTAACGTGACGGCCATCCGTGAAGGTGAGGTAAAGGGATATCACGAAGTGAATTGGGATTCAGGACTTGAAAAAATAAGTATAGCGCATGAAGCATTTGACCGGAAGATTTTTGCCTCCGGTGCTGTGATGGCTGCGCGCTGGTTAAAAGACCAGGCTCCGGGTGTGTACACCATGAAAGACATTATCAGGTTATAAGCGTAACATAAAAAAGCCCTCCTGGATTCAGGAAGGCTAAAACATCTAAACAAGAATTTATATAGACCGTCTTCGGTACCAGCAAAATTTATTCTGCAGCTACCAGCGTTACGGAAAGATCAAATTCGTCGTAAATGGTTTTGTCACCGAGGTTTTCAAAAAACTTTCCTGATCCATATTTAATATCATACAAGGATCTGTCAATTTTGATGTCAGATTTTGCTGTCACTACGTTGCCGGTTTGATTCACCGCAGTAGTGAAATTGACAGGCCTTGTAACCCCTTTGATCGTAAGATCACCTGTTACATCATACTTGCCACTTCCTTTGGCTACAGCTTTTTTTACCACTAACGTTGTTTTGACGGATTTCCAGCTTGTGCGTTGATCGCAAATGTCATTGCCAGCACCATTGAGAAAAATAATTTTGTAATACCGTAATTGTTGAATTGCTTGTAGAAGTCGAATGAACAGACCTTCTAATTCCAAGGTTGTAGCAGGGGTTGAGTTTAAGATATATTTAAGAAAACCATTATTCGATTCCGCTCAGGCCCCATGGAAGCCGGGCTTGAGGTTCGCCGGATGTCACAGCTTCCCAGAAATTCATAATCTGGGGAAGCTTTGTTTTGGAGAGCATAGTAGCGCCATTCGGGTTCTTGTCCAGGAGTTCTGTGATCATCTTTTGGAGTGGATTTTGGAATACCGGATATTCTTTGATGCGATATTTTTCCAGGCCGGCCAGAGTTGCAGCTGATGCAATAGCATCGTCTAAGGTTCCCAGTTTATCCACAAGACCATTTTCAACAGCACGTCTCCCGGACCAGATGCGACCTTGTGCGACAGCATGAACTTCATCACGGGTCATGTCCCTTCCTTCTGCTACTTTATTCAGGAACATTTCATAGTACGCATCGGTGCGTGATTGCAGATACGTGTTTTCTCTTTCAGACCACGGAAAGAATACTGTAAAATCAGCGCTGTACGGACCTGTGCGAACCGTGTCAAACTGGATGCCAAGATGTTCTTTCAATCCTCTTGATGGATTGGGAATTATGGAGAAAACACCAATGCTTCCTGTCAGCGTATTCGGTTGTGCAAAGATGCTGTCAGCCATCGCGGCAATATAATATCCACCGGAGGCAGCCAGGTCTCCCATGGATACCACGATCGTTTTTCCATCATTGTGCATACCCACCAACTGACGATAAATGTTTTCAGCGCTCAATACACTTCCACCCGGACTGTTAATACGTAATACAACTGCTTTGATATCATCCTGCCTGCGTATTTCTTTTAGGAGCTTTACATATCGGCCATCATCGATGACGCCATACTCATCGCGGTTGCTGACGATCTCACCTTCTGCGTAGATGATGGCGATCTTGTCTTTCACGTCAAAATCAGTCTGTGTGCGGGGCGTGACAGCAGCGTATTCATCAACTGACACATAATTGATTTTATCCAATGGATCTTTACCCATTTGTGTATTCATCCAGGTCTCACAATCTGATTTCGCTCCGATTTCATCCACGAGTTTATAAGCTACTGCATCTTCCGCTTTTTTAATACCAAATTCATACGCGATTCTTTTGAGTTCATCCGACGACATGCCACGAGCACCTGCGATGTCATCGAGATACATCTGATAGGTATCGGTGAGATATTCACGTGTCTGCATTTTATTTTCAGGACTCATATCTGTACGACGGAATGATTCTGTCGCACTTTTATAATTGCCTGCGTAATAGATTTGCATATCAAGTCCGATCTTGTCAATCAGCCCTTTGAAAAAAGGTATATAGGTAGCAAAGCCTCTGAAATCCACAGTACCTACCGGATGTAACGTAATGTGGTCCGACGGACTTGCCAGGTAATATCCTTCCTGCGTAAAGAAATCACCATAGGTAGCAAGGAATTTATCTGACTCCTTATATTCCATAAGTGCATCCATGATCACACGTGCTGAACTGTTACCTAAACCTCCGAGGCCATTTTCAATCAGAATGCCACTGATTTTATCATCTTTTGCCGCATGGCGGATCAGATCGGCGATATCATGCAGTCCGGGTACATCCTTTTCCTCAAATGAGAAGGATTGACTGGATACATTATTGGTTTGCTCCGGAATATATGTTGTGAAATCGAGCGCAAGCACGCTTCCTGTTGGCACCGCCACTTTTCCACCACTTCCGCCAACCCCTGCAATCAGCATGGCTACAAAGGCGATCATGATGAATAAAAAAAGAAATCCTGCAATAAAGACACCCAGGCAACTTGCCAGGGTTTGTTTCAGAAATTGTCCCATAATGATTATTAGTTCTTTCGACTGATTAAGAAGACCACAAAGGTCAGCAATATCAACTGCTTATCCCATTCTCACGTTCAATCTTTAGACAAGTAATAGTTGAGGTTAATCGAAAAAGACTCGTTTTCGGATGCCAATGTATGGACTAGGCTTCTTTGTTAATCAACGGCAGCTCAAATTTCAAAGCTTCCATGGCCTCGACCACTTTTGTAGCAATAAAATAATCCCGATACCATCGTTGATCTACCGGGGCTATGTGCCAGGGGATCACACTCCGGCTAATGACATCCTGATAGGCATGCATATACTGGTCCCAGTGTTCCCTTTCCTTCCAGTCTCCATCATTATGTTTCCAGTGTTTGAGTGGATCATCGATACGTTCCTGGAGTTTTTCTTTCTGACGTTCGGATGAGATGTGCAGGTAAAACTTCAAAACAGTTGTGTTATTATCAAAGACCAGGAGGTTTTCAAGATCATTTATAGCCTTGATCCGTGCATTGACCTTGTCTTCATCAATCCATTTATGGACACGTTGAACGAGTACATCTTCATAATGGGACCGAATGAAGATCTGGATCATACCTTTTGCGGGTACACGCTTATGAATTCGCCATAAAAAATCATGTGCGAACTCTTCTTCTGTAGGCTTTCGAAAAGGGTAGGCATCAATACCTGTGGGATTACACCTGCCAAATACATTCATGGCTGCTCCATCCTTGCCGCTGGCATCCATTCCCTGAAGAACTACCAGGAAACTATGTTTTTTTTCAGCAAACATGATATGTTGCAGGTTGCCGATATGAGCGGCCATACGCTCTGTCTTTCGTTTTATTTCATCTTTGTTGAGTCCTTTCGGAGCCCGTGTTGGAATTTCGCTGAGTTGGATCATATGGCCATTTTACTTCTTCGCACTAAAAATGATTGCAGCACAGGAGCAAATCCTCGCTGTTGATCAGCAGTGACAAAATCAATCTGATATTGGAGGCATTTCAGTTTCAGCCGCTCATAAAATGCAGCCATGTGTTCTGTGTATACTTTTTTTACTTCGTGAGGACGCAGCTTTAAAGTTTCATTGGTTTCCATATCAATAAACATGTATGGACGGTTATCGAAATTGAACTCCAGTTCTTTCGAATGATCCAATACATGGAATAATACCACTTCATGTTTGTTATGCTTCAGGTGTTGCAATGCACCGAATATGTCATCCTCCGCACCACTTTCCAACATGTCACTGAAGATCATCACCATCGATCTCTTATGGACACTATCGGCAATCTGATGTAAAGATTGTGCGGCAGAGGTTGTCTTATTGAGTTGCGGGTTTTGGATCAATTGCTCCAGATAGGTGAGCATTAACCTGTAGTGTGTATTACTGCTTTTACAGGGTGTATGGATATTCAGGGTACTGTCGAAGATGCTAAGACCAAAAGCGTCCCGTTGTTTGCGGAGCAAATTCATAACTGCCGCTGCTGCAAGGGTACTAAAACGCATCTTATTCCAACCCGGTTGGTCACCGGTGAGGTAGGGATATTGCATGGAGGATGAGGCATCGATGACGATCTGGCATCTCAGGTTCGTTTCTTCCTCAAATTTTTTTGAATACAACCGGTCCGTCCGGGCATAGATTTTCCAGTCAATATTCCGGGTTGCTTCACCCGGATTGTATAGACGGTGCTCGGCAAATTCGACCGAGAAGCCATGAAAAGGACTTTTATGAAGCCCGATAATAAACCCCTCAACTACCTGGTTAGCAAGTAATTCGAGGTTGTCAAAGGATTTCAGTGCGTAATCATCAAAAAAGCTCATCGGCAGTAAAATAGTGATTTCCTTTTAGCGATAAATGACAGGGAGTTATTGTATTCCTGTGTACGGGGGATATGATGGGCCTATAACCTCTGGGGGGAAGAAAAAAAGCCTTCCGGTCAGACCGAAAGGCTTTTCTTACATCACTTGGGGCAGTTTCATTATGTCGTTACTGCAGAAGCCAAAACAGCTTCAAGTTTATCTGAAAGCACTTTTTTGCTGGTAGCGCCGACTTGTTTATCGACTACCTGGCCATCCTTTAAAAAAAGGATCGTAGGAATGCTGCGCACACCATATTTGAATGAAATCTCAGGATTGCTGTCCACGTCGACTTTAGCAATCAGGGCTTTACCTTCGTATTCTTTCGCCATCTCTTCGATGTGAGGGCCAATCATACGGCAAGGGCCACACCATTCTGCCCAGAAGTCCACAACAGCAACACCTTGTTGGTCCATGACCTTTTCCTGGAAGTTTTTATCTGTTAGTTCGAATGCCATTTTAGTTGAATTGAATTATTGTTTGTTGATGGTTGAAATATGTTTTCTGTAACAAAGTATGCAGGGGCAAAGTTGCAAATTTATCTTTACGTCTGCGGGCATGAAAAAGACACTGGAACCAGTTGATAACAAATCTTTAAGTAAGTCCGGCAGGACCAGGGCATGGTCCCTGGGATCGCTCATTTGGATCTGTATAGCAATAGCTGTGCTGATCCTGGATCGAATTCTTCCGGTTTCATTTATTGATACGTGGTATTACCAGGGGTTATTTGGAGTTCTTCGCAGATTATACGATTTCCTCTTAGGATGGCTGCCCATCCCCATGATATACATCGTGGCTCTAATCGTGGTCATACGGATTGTTAAATGGTTTAACGATTGGAACAAAGGATTTTTATTGCAGGTTTTACGGGCACTCGGTGGGGTAGCTATGCTTATTTCATTTTTTTACATCTTCTGGGCCTTTAATTATCGCCAGGTAACTCTTCAGGATAGAATAGGGATCAATCAGGAAGAGGTAACAGCTCAGGATGTAGCACAGGAATTTATTCGTGCGACGAACGTATTGCAGGAAGAAGCAGCACGACTTCCGGATCCGTATACGTCGGATGAAAATATAGCAACACTCAGGATCACGGATCATGACCTTCGCCCTGATGTTGTACATGCACTCCGGCAGCTTCAGGTACCCAATGAAGGTAATGTCAGGGTACGACAATTGTGGCCCAAGGGATTTTTACTTCGGTGGAGTACAGCCGGCATCTACATTCCCCACGCTTTTGAAGGACATATCGACCCGGGATTGATGTCTGTTCAGAAACCATTCACCATCGCGCATGAAATGGCACATGGATATGGCATTACAGATGAAGGCGCCTGTAATTTTATCGCATGGCTTGCATGTTCTCAGTCCCGCGATCAATGGATCCGGTTTGGTGGCGCATTGACGTATTGGCGTTATGTGGCTGCCGAAATGCCAGATGACAGTGTTCGTAATGTCATCAATACACTGGATCCGGTAGTTGTCCGATCATTAACATTGATACGTGAAAACGATAAGAAATATCCGGATATCTTACCCCGTCTAAGAGACGCCATTTACTCCTCGTACTTAAAACAACATGGAGTGAAAGGGGGTCTCAGATCCTATAATTACGTGGTCAAAACTGTCATACAGTATCGAAGATCACAACCCACCCCTGAGTAGATTGCTTTTT
>JBBREG010000180.1:0-7855 GCA_038203125.1 Chitinophagales bacterium | reverse complement strand
CGTCATCGCTCCTTCATTAGCACAGATCAGTTCTTCAAACGATACAGGTCTTCTGCAGGGTGATCAGATTGAAAATCCTGCAGCAGGAACATTTGAAGAAGGCAAAGCTCCAGTAGGTGTACAGGCTGATGATACTGTTCAGGATTATTCAGCATTTCTGGCAGCACTTGAAAAGGATGGGTTATTCACCGATGCCACACAAACTATTGCGGTCGTAGGTGATAAAGTAGTGATCGACAGTAAGGCACTGCCGGATGATGTATCCGTACGGTATGTTCCATTATTGAACGGTTTGACCAATATCGAGATCGATTTCAGAGAAGAATAATAATTTGCTTAGAAGCTAACCATCAGCTTCTTATATATATTTCTTGCCTGTCAGGTGATGGATTATGAACAATAACCCCCACTTAGACCGTTTTAGTAATCCCATGATCAAATTCCATGTCATATCAGCCATGGTGTTTCTGTGCCTGTTAGTGTGCCAGAAACCCAATGCGCAGGAGCGCGGAATCGCCAGCTACTATGCTGACTTTTTCGACGGCCGCAGGATGGCGAATGGCGTTCGCTATGCTCCCAACGGATTTACGTGCGCACATCCCACAGCTCCCATAGGTACAATATTTAAAGTTGTCAGAAAAGATGATCCGACTTGTTCCGTTATCGTCACGGTATCAGACCGCGGACCATATATCAAAGGTCGAATTGTGGATTTGTCAAAACGTGCAGCAGAAGAACTGGGTATTCTTCACATTGGTATTACAGAAGTTGTAATTGCTTTAGTAAAAAGGCCACCACTATCACATGATGGATACTTTGCACTGTCAGATGCCCATGAATAGTTTCGTGGGATCCTCCAGCAATTCTTTTACTCGTACTAAAAATGTAACACTCGTACTGCCATCGATCACACGATGATCGTAGGATAATGCGATGTACATCATCGGACGAATTACAATTTGTCCATCCACTACAACAGGTCGTTCCTGTATATTATGCATGCCGAGTATGGCTGATTGTGGTTCATTGATAATCGGTGTGCTTAGAAGAGATCCAAAGATGCCGCCATTGGTAATAGTAAATGTACCTCCACTCATTTCCTCTAGCGTAAGCTTCCCTTGTCTTGCTTTATCAGCCAACTCTTTGATCTGCGTTTCTATTTCATCAAAGCGAAGTGATTCCACATTGTGGATCGGTGGTACCACCAATCCATTAGGAGTGGAGATAGCAATAGAGATATCTACGTAATCGTGATAGATTAAATCTTCGCCATCGATGTGTGCATTCACATCGGGTTTCTCCAGTAATGCCTGTGCACATGCTTTTGCAAAAATAGACATGAAGCCAAGTTTGATTCCATATTTCGCTACAAATGCATCCTGGTATTTTTTTCGCAATTCTAAAATGCCCGTCATATCCACTTCATTAAAAGTGGTAAGCATGGCAGTGTTGTTTTTTGCAGACACCAGACGACGTGCAATAGTCTTGCGCATACGAGACATCTTTTCGCGATGTTCATCACGCGCGAAAGGTGTGCGTGCAACAATTGGAGCAGCGGGCTTAGATGCAGGTGGAGTTGCTTCCGGAGTTTTTACAGTTTCTGTTTTATTAGCAACTGCTTTCACCGCATCTTCTTTAGTGATACGCCCTTCTTTACCGGTACCTGAAACCTTGGCAGGATTCAGATCACCTTCGCGTAATATTTTGCCTGCAGCAGGAGAGGGGTAGGCCAGAATCTCTTCCGGCTTCTCGATTGAATTTTCTCCTTTTTCTACCGGTACAGATTTCTCTTTTGCTGTAGGAGCATTTTTCTCTTTAGCAGGTTCCGCTGATTTTTCTTCAGCCTTTGGTTTTTCAGTAGGTGTCGCAGCATCATTTGTTGCTTTGACACTCGTATCTATCCGGGCAACCAAAGCACCAATAGTCAGGTCATCGCCTTCTTTGGCAACATGGATCAATTTGCCTTCTGCCTCTGCAGGAAACTCCAATGTGGCCTTATCAGACTCAAATTCGCAGATGGGCTCATCCAGCTTGACAAAACTACCATCTGGCTTTAGCCATTGGGACAGGGTTACTTCATTGATGGATTCCCCGATGACAGGGACTTTCATTTCAACAACGCTCATATTCTGTTTTCTCTTTGCGGGGCAAAAATATGGTTTTTATCTCCCCCGTGCCATTTCCTGAGCGATCACACGAGCTAAAGCCTATTTATATCAAAGACTTTTACTTGTCTGTAGATAGATCTGCAACTATTTATAGGTGAAAAATTACTTTGCCTTCAGATTTAAAAAAGTGCTTATCAAAAAGGTCCAATTAATCTTAGGCATATTGGTGATTGGGTCATCCTGCTCCGTTATGGCACAGGAGAAGAAGGTCAGCATTGCTTTCCGGACTTCAGCATCAATAGAAATCGATGGCCTGCTCAGAGAACCAGCCGGGCAATTGGCCGAACCTGCGATTGATTTTATTGAACAGAAACCGAGCCCTGGCAAATCGGCTGAAAATCAGGCCTGGGTCAGAGTGCTGTTTGATGATTCAGGTATTTACAATCTTCCAATATCTCCTTCTTCTTTACATATTCAGCACCTTATACCCAATTTACGGGTCGACTATTTAACCAGTTAATGGAAGGTCGTGGTTGAATAATAAAGAATTACTTTTAAATTTTTACCCACTGCCCACTCTTTAACAAAGTTTGATTATAACTTAAAACATAAGTGTAAATCCCAGAGGGTAATTGCATTGTAGGAATCTGATTAAAATCTGGATGGATAGAACTTTCCAATAGCTTTCTGCCTAATTGGTCAAAAATACTCAAAGTGGCTTCTATACCATCAGGATTATTCAACTCAAAATAATCATGTCCAGGATTACAAATAATAAAATTAGAATCTTTTGGTAAAATGCTAGAGGTTGTTACTAAATTTCCTTCTGAATCTAAATGCATTATATAGGCATAACGAAGAAAGGTAACAGTATCTGTAATGAAACCATAAACAAGAATACCTCCATCATCCAAAATATATACTGCATCAAGAACGTATGCCTTATCACCTCCAAACTCTTTGTACCACAACTTGTTTAAATCATCATCAAATTTGGCTAAGTAAAACTTCTTAATGCTTCTTTCATGGAGATCTGCAAACTCAGACTGGAATGCATTAATACTGGATCTCAATTCAGCATTTTCCTTTCGTAACGCGTTGATCATTTCCTTGTCAGACACTCCCTGATACTTTAGTTGTCCGAAATAAAATGAATTATCTTAATATGTATTAGAAAGACAACTAAACCATGTGTTTAGGGGGTGAGTAGTTAACCTATTTTATTATAGTTACATCTCCTGTTTTATAAATTATATTATGGTTTATGGTTTCAAGGGCCAGAGTATAGACATAAACACCAGGAGAAACTAGGCCATTTCTAGATGATGTTCCATTCCAGTTAATCGAAGGAGATTTTTCAAAATAGAGTGCATCACCCCATCTGTCATAAATTGTAACTTCCATTTGTAGGATTGTAGGATCAGACTTGATTCCCCACTCATCATTAGTATTGTCCCCATTAGGAGAAAATATATTTGGTATATAAAGTCTCTCTAATATGCAATCATCCTTATATAACACAAATATAGTATCAGAAAAGGTGCAATCAAATTCATCTGTAATAAATACTTCCAATGTGTCCGACTCAATTATCTGAATCGAGGAACCTACAGTGCCATCTGACCAGATTATTGAAGAATTTTCTATTTCAACCGCCAGGACGATTGTGTCACCAGGACAAATATAATTTAACGTAGGAAGGTTAAATACCGGCAAAGAATGTATGGAAATATCAAAAACAGCACTGTCCTCACCACAAAATGCGTCATCCACTATGTAATAGAATTGGCCAGGCGGATCTATGATAGTGTTAAATATTCCAATTGCTGAGGTTGAAGGAAACCATGTTCCATTCAATGATGCATCCGATGAAAGCAAAGAAGCTAAGGTTAATGGAAGATCTTCCCTGCATAAAGTATCCGAATCTGATGTACCAGCTGAGAAAGCTCTTCCTATTAGTGTAATAAAAGCATAGGCAGTATCAGATTTTAAATTTTTAGCCCAAGCGGCGAATCCTATTTTCACGACAGTTACCCCAGGAGGCAATGATCCATTAAGATTTAATTTTAATAATGTAGTTGAGAGTTGTGTAATATCGGATGGACCGGTTGATATATATTTTAGATGACTACTACCTGAGCCTTCAATAGTTGCAAAGGCTGCATTCTCTCCCTCAAGCCATAGCTGACCAGGACCTTCATCTATCCAAATTTTTACGCTATCCCACTCCTTATCACTGAACAGATCAATGGTGGAAAATAAAAATCTACCTGGAACGTCACAATAAATAGTATCTGAATAATCTATGCCTGGCAAAGTTTCATCCAGGTAATCCAGGTCAATAGATATCTTGCAGGGATCCGGAGGCATGAACATAAAGTCAGGATGAGTGCCTTGAAAAACTTCATTTGGGCTACTAGATATATCACAATAAAAAGTGAGTGAAAAATTAATTGGATCAAACAAATATATCTCACCGTTAACAAAAAGTGCGAAAACAGCAACGCTGTCACAGGAAATTGCAAATTCTGTTAATGACACTAATCCACTCCTATCGATTGAGCAATAAATTGAGCTATTGGCTGGATTAAGGGTATCTACTAAAATAATTCTATTATTTGCACTGGCCATAATCATATTTTTGTAATAAAATATATTGGAAAAAATAGCCATACTACTAGGCAATCTACCATAATGAGTTAGATTTCCTGAAGCTATATCCAAACCCAATATATCTCGCTCACCAAATACTAAAATTGAATCTTTTGTACATAATAATCCTTTTTCCCATCGGGGATACGGCGGATCATCAAGAATTTTTAAATATGACCTTGCAGAAATATCAATAAAGTATATGCCATCGTGACTCAATCCATATAGATTTCCATCGGGACATAATGCTATATCAGTCCATTCAAGACTTACGAATGTGGTATCTACGAAGAGTTCAGTTTTTAGGCAACTCAGAATATCAAATTTACCAATAACTGTTTGAAGACCACCGTTAGGTAAATTAGAAATTGAAGAGTAATAAACTTCTTGCGATTGAACAGAAGTTGACCAAATTGTTAATATTATATAAAGCAGAATTCTACTCATGTTATAAATATTCATGCAATTTATATGCAGTAATATTGAATTTATCTCAAATCAGCAAAAGGTTCATAAACCTAACTTTCTGATATTATAAAATGAGATAGAAGAATTTGTAATTCCCCTACCTCATAATTTGAAATTATTCAACAATCAATTTGCCTGTCATTACTGATCGATTTCCATTTCGTATTTCGTATAAATATAAGCCTCCATTTAAATTCAGAGGCAAAGTATTTATATTATCTACTAATGCAAAAGTAGAAACAACTTCACCTAAAATGTTATACAAATAAAGTATTTCTCCTTCATTTTCCCGACCTGAGGTTATTTTCAATTCATTATGAACAGGATTAGGATACACACTGTAATTATAATTCCTAGTTAAGTTGAAGGTGATAGGTGATTCAAAGTATTTTGAAATCAACTCATTATGCACTGGTTGACCAGCCTTCCTAACATCAGAAAAGCTACCTGTTAATTTTAGAACTGGAGAACCTTTTTGAAAAGTTTCCCCATCAATTTGTAAACTTACATAGGAAATATAAAAGATCCCTTTTTCATACCTAGTTAGGAACATTTCCTTATCTTGAAAAGCGTTATAAATTATGGACGGTTCTGATGCACATTCAAAAGCTAAAAATAAGATCTCAAGGCCGTCAATGTCAATATCAAATGTTAACAAAACTTCATTCTCATTTTGACATTCCAAGTTAACTAAGATTGGTGAAGATCGAGTAAAAACTTCTTCTCCTCCCCAGAAATCAGAACACTCCGTACAACTTGCATTAGCATCACCCATTTTAATTCCCAAAAAGTCCAAATCAAGAATATCCTCATCTACATCATCCACTTCAATAAAAGGATCATAAGGCGGTACTACATCCTGACCCATTGTAGGGCAAGCTGGAAGTGTCATTCCCTTATATGTTTCGGCGGGTACAAATGTCCATGATTGCCACGAAACGGGATATAATAAGATAGCCTTTTGTATCTCTAGTAGATCTGCTGCTCCTAATTCACCATTCCCAGTACAATCACCAGCAATTAATTGCCAAATATAATCTAAGCAATCTGTCCCCAAAAGGTGATCTTGATAAATATCTAAATCATGACTAGTTAACCCACAACCATGCAAGTAATTATTAACAGGTGTAATTGTGAAGTCTAATTCTGCCACAACTCCACACTCATAATCACCATAGGCGTCTGTTGAGGTAGAACAATCAAAAAAGGTCAAAGCATTTGATTCTGTAATTGATACATCTACAGAAGGAACGCCTTGATTATATGAACCATCACAAGATGTTGCAGGGCTTTCGATTAAACCTCCTATCTCGAAGGCAGCAATACAATAATTATCTAATTCGCAATTAGAAGGAACACTTCCACTACAAAGGTTATAGCCGAGAGTAGCTCCAGGATCAACAATAAGCATGCCCGTAGAAGCAAAAGTGAAATCTGAGCACGAACGTGCTGTAGCTGTAAAGTATATTGTTAGTAAGTGTTGATTGGAGTTATTGGTAAAAACTGGAGCGGAATTCCATGGAGCCTGATTGCCAGAGATAGCAATTGTACCCAAAGCATCATTAAATTGAATGTCATCAGCATTTAGGTAAATTAATCCGAAGTAAGCTGATGAAGTGGTAAGATCCTCCTCAATAATCCAGTCTAGGTTTGAATAGCTAATGTCTACGTCTATAAGCGATACTCGTTCACCACTTAAACCTGAAACGTAAATATCAATATAAAATAAACTTTCAACATTGTAAAATATGGTCCATCCATACATAAAGAGTAAGATGGACAGGTAGCCTTTGATACTAATGGAGCAAAGGCAAAAGATACTAGCAGTAGAATGACTCTTGCAGTCTCATTCGGAAGAATGTTTCTTAGCAAGAAAAAAGGGTATATTTATACATCATTTTAATTAATGTGAGCACTAGCCTTAATATGGCTGTCGAGGCTATAAGGTTGGTGCTCTTGTTAAATTATTGGTTATCTCAACAATTACTTGAGCAAGAATTACTTGCGCACAAGCAAACTTAGTCCATAGCAATATTTCCCACCTCTATCCTGGACCGATAAAGGTGGTATACCTGTAACCAATATTTAAAAGGAGAGAAGCCATTTGTAGAAATCCACATAGGATTTCTGAATTCAAGTGAATCCATGTCGGAAGATTTTGGTGTTCTAGTTCTTTCCGGGTGCCCGACTGATAAACAATAATACAACTTTTTACTTAATTAAAAAATTATTTAATGTTAAAATTAATGGTACCGCTAATAACCCTGATTGCCCTGCATCTACCGTCTTCCCCCTAAAGCAGTGAATTAATTATTCCAGAGGTGATTAGAGGCTCCCTAATATTTGATAGAAAAATGACAGCAATTGAAAATCAGGAGAGGAGCCCAATATTATTTTTTAAATAAGACACTTAGCGAAAGTTCCTTCAACTGTTCTCCATCCACTTCCGAAGGCGCATCGATCATCACATCACGCCCCTGATTGTTTTTTGGAAATGCAATGAAGTCACGAATAGATGTTTCACCGCGCATCATCGCACACAGACGATCAAATCCAAATGCAATACCTCCATGCGGCGGAGCACCATATTCGAAGGCACCCATCAGAAAGCCAAACTGATTTTCAGC
>JBBREG010000179.1:0-7884 GCA_038203125.1 Chitinophagales bacterium | reverse complement strand
TCGATAGCTCAGAGCCTCCCAAGGCTCAGGTAGTGTAGCTGGCCGATTTTCGTCCATTCGCAGGATATTATCCATACCACTTTTGATTAGTTCGAGTATTTTGCGCCGCTTTTATTCGTGACCCTCTCCAATTGTACTCTTAATACCAATCCAATTCATGTGATATGAAATTCACTTCCCTGTATTCTGTTATTTTCGCCATTCTGGTTTGTCTTTTGTGTACCCACTGCAAACCATCAACTGAAACCACGCCAACCACTTCGAGCCACCTGATGAGTATGATGGATAAAAACATTCCTGTCCCCGTTGCAGCACAACAACCGAAAGAATTATCGACTCATGGAGATATCCGCCAGGACCCCTACTACTGGCTTAACGACCGTGAGAATCCTGACGTCATTGCGTACTTACATGCTGAGAATAGCTACAAAGACACCATCCTGGCCCATACAAAGGAATTTCAGGAGAAACTGTACAATGAACTTGTCGGGCGTATAAAGCAGACAGATATGTCTGTCCCTTATAAGAACAATGGATATTACTATATGACCCGCTATGAAGAAGGGCAGGAATATGCCATCCATAGTCGTCGCAAAGGCTCCATGGAATCGCCGGAAGAGATCTTGTTGAATGTCAACGATCTCGCCAAAGGGTTTGATTATTATGCAGTCAGTGGCCTTGCCGTAAGTGACGACAACCGGCTAATGATCTATGGCGAGGATACACTGAGCAGAAGGATCTACACACTGAAAGTAAAAGATCTCGTCACGGGTGAATTACTCGATGATGTCATTCCTAATACTGGTGGTGGAGCTACGTGGGCTGCAGATAACAAGACATTCTTTTATGCAACAAAAGATGAAACACTCCGCGAATACAGGATCTGGAAACATACCTTAGGAACACCTGTAACCAGCGACAAACTTGTGTATGAAGAAAAAGAATCCACATTCGGCACTTTTGTCTATCGCACTAAATCCAAAAAGTATATTCTAATTGGCTCATATTCTACGCTCAGTCAGGAATACCGCTATTTGAATGCATCAACGCCAAATGGTGAGTTCACCATATTTCAGCCACGAGAACGAGGTCTGGAATATGGTATCGAACATTTCAATGACATCTGGTACGTACGAACCAATAAGGATGCAAAAAACTTCAGACTCATGAAAACCTCTGAGACAAAAACTACTCAGAACAACTGGACAGAAGTCATACCTAACAGGGTTGATGTGCTTTTCGAAGGCATGGAGGTATTTAAAGATTTTCTTGTCTTGTCTGAGCGTAAAGCAGGCCTGACGCAGTTACGTGTGATGCCTACTTCGGGTAATGAACATTATATTCAATTTTCAGAAAATGCGTACGTAGCAGGCACATCTATTAATCCTGAATTTGATACGAAAATACTTCGATTCAACTATCAATCACTGACCACTCCGAATACGACATATGATTACAATATGGCGTCAAAAGAGAAAAAACTCCTGAAACAACAGGAAGTATTGGGAGGATTTAGTTCTGATGACTATAAGAGTGAGCGCATCATGGTGAAATCACGAGATGGTGTCACGGTGCCTGTCTCTATTGTGTATCATAAGGACACACCTCTGGATGGCACCAGTCCATGCCTGCTGTACGGCTATGGGTCATATGGCTATAGCATGGATCCTTCATTTAGCTCGAGCCGGTTGAGTTTATTGAACAGAGGTTTTGTCTATGCGATTGCACACATCCGTGGAGGTGAAGAAATGGGGCGCCATTGGTATGAAGATGGAAAGCTGCTGAAAAAGAAAAATACGTTTACCGATTTTATTGATGCAGGCCAATTCCTCGTTGACAATAAATATTCACATCCGAAAAAGCTCTATGCAATGGGCGGTTCTGCAGGTGGTCTGTTGATGGGTGCTGTCGTCAATATGGCACCGGATATGTGGGGTGGCATCATTGCAGCAGTACCCTTTGTGGATGTTGTCACTACGATGCTGGATGAAAGCATTCCATTGACTACCGGTGAATTTGATGAATGGGGCAATCCGAAAGAAAAGGAGTCTTATGATTACATGAAGAGTTATTCTCCTTATGATAATATCGAGTCTAAAAATTATCCTCCGATAATGGTTACAACCGGATTGCATGACTCACAGGTACAGTATTGGGAGCCTGCAAAATGGGTAGCACGTTTGCGACAAATGAAGACAGATAAAAATCCATTATTGCTGCATACGAATATGGAGGCTGGGCATGGAGGAGCTTCAGGTCGTTTCCGGCAGTTTAAGGAGACAGCGATGGAATATGCTTTTCTGTTAGATTTGGCGGGAAAGGTGGATCCGGATTTGAAAGGGTGAGAACACGCGATCGTTTCGACTCCGCTCTACGACCGCGAACTAGAGGTGATTTTAATAAGATTATTCGGTCACTGAGCGGAGTCGAAGTGTCCTTTCGCGTGTCGTTTCGACTCCGCTCTACGACCGCGAACTAGAGGCGATTTTAAAAAGATTATTCGGTCACTGAGCGGAGTCGAAGTGATCGACATGAGGTGTCGAAGTGACTGAAACCAATGCAGCATATAAATCCAGCAGACGCCTGGATTCATTTTCCCAGGTATAAACTTGTGCAGCAGCCTTACATGCATTTCTCATCCCTTGTAGTAGTTGAGGGTCGGAGAATAATGTGTCAACTGCTTCTATAATGTTCTTCGAAGAAGCTTCATCAATGAGCATAGCACATGGATACTCATTGATTATAGATTCATACTCCGGATACTTCATATTGATCGAAGGAAGTCCTGCATGAATAAAATCAAAAAACTTATTGGGCAATGAATAAAAATCATTCAGACTTCCGGCCTCCCTTAAATTGATACCCAGAGTCGCCTGGGTCATGAGATCCGGTAAGTCATTCGGATGAACCCAGCCCAAAAAATTTACCCGATTAGAGATTTGATTCTGGTTGACTTGCTTTTTTAGCAAACCTGTGATATCGCCTTCTCCCGCCAGCCAAAACTCCCATTCGGGTAAATGCACCATTGCATCTATAATAGTTTCCAATCCCCTACCCTCATTTAAGGCTCCCTGATATAAAAGGATTTTTTTTCCAACAACAATACTATTAGTTCGAATCGTCTGTGTATGAGACGGAATATTCCTGATCACATGGAATGTGACCTTGTATTTTTCACTCATTATCCCGGCAAGACATGATCCAACTGTGTACCTCAGGTCAAAACCGCGAATAGTTACATTAGCAATTGCAGACCATATCGATTTCACGAAAGGTCTTGATGCAATTTCCGGTACTTCAGTAAAGAATTCATGTGCATCATAGACTGTTTTTTTTCGCTTCCACCCGGAAACAAGCCGAATCGGTAAAACTGTATCAAGGTCACACGCACACGCTATTGAATAATCATGAGTGAGAAAATAAAAGAACAATCGGATGTTATATTCTGCATAGAAAAGTACCCCATTATGAAACCAACATCTTAACCTAACTCCTTGAAAGCTACCAGGTGAAAAAGGTTTTGAAGAAGGTAACATTCTGCCGATCAAAGTCACATCAGCTCCTGCCTGGGCAAGAGTACTGCAGATGCGAAACATCCTCCGGTCGTAGGTCAGGTCATTGGTGACAGCAAAAAATAGTTTTTGGTTTTTCACGTAAAGATTTATTCTGACCGGAAGATCTTGTCTTCAACGATACGGATTTTATGTTCGTCTGCTAATTGACGTAATTCTTTTTTAATGGAGCCCTGATGTTCAGTTTCATATTGTGCCAAAAAGTCTTTGACGGTTATGCCATCAAGTTCTTTTAGGGAGTTACGTACCACATCAGTCCAGGTCTTGTGGTGTTTCTGATACGATTTACACCGATCACAATGCCCGCAACGGTCATCTGTTTGTTCATCGAAATATTGACGGATGTACACCTCCCGGCAATCAATTTCATCAGTTAAATACCCCAGCATGGATTCCATGCGTTTAAAAGCCCTTTCTTTCCTGAAATTGTATGCTTTTTGATCGATCGTAAAATTTTGTTCAGGCACTCGTTCTCGCAAAAGAGTAATCTGGCTTTTTGTACCCGGCCGGTTGTAATCTACCAGACCTTGTCCATGAATCAAACGCAGATGTGCTATAACATCTGACTCTGACCAGTTTAAAAATTTGGCTATTTTGCTTTCCTGGATGCTGATCGTTGAAGCCCACAAACCTTCATATCCTCTTAGCAATGCTTTTGTCAGCTGGTCTGTTTTAAGGTTACTTCCCTGGTAATTCTGCAAAGTTTCAAGATCTGTGGTGATCATCAATTGACTGCCGCGCATACCGGCTTCGTCTATTGATACCCAGCCATCTTTTGCAATAACATCCAAAGCAACGTATGATTCTGCAGGTCGCATTCCAACTTTGTTTGAAAATGTATCAAGATCAAAATCAAAAGTTTCACCCAATCCTGATCCAACAGCCAGGTCAAGATATATGTGCAGTCCACGGTACACTTTTTTCAGAGTCTCTTCATCAGGAAATGCAGAAGTAACGCGCGACTTTAAATTCTTTTCACTAATAGGTTTATTGACAATGACACAATGTGCTTCCTCCCCATCACGCCCTGCCCTGCCTGCCTCCTGGTAATACTCTTCAATACCCGGAGGCAAGTCAAAATGCACTACCAACCTTACATCACTCTTATCGACACCCATACCGAATGCATTCGTAGCAACGATCACCTTTGTTTTATTATGGATCCATTTATCCTGGATGATATCACGTTGTTTGATATCCATACCACCATGATAAGCAGAACTTGATATGCCTTTAGAAGAAAACCATTCTGCTAATTCAAAACAGGTTTTCCGTTGACGCACATATACGATCGATGAACCCCTGCTTTTTGAAAGAAGCCTTTCTATGTATGGCAAATGGTCTTCCCGATTGATGACGTGGTAATGAAGATTGGGACGCGCAAAGCTGTTTCTGAAGACCCTGCCTTTTTTCATCTTCAACAAGTCCAGAATTTCATCCCGCACTTCTTTTGTGGCAGAAGCTGTCAATGCGATCATTGGCACATTGGGAAGGACCTCCCGCAACTCTCCGATTTCTAAATATGCAGGTCGAAAATCATGACCCCATTGTGATATACAATGCGCTTCATCTACTGCAATTAGGCAAACAGGCAATAATGGCAGACGCGCCGTTCGCATATCCGTCTTCAGACGCTCCGGTGAAATGTATAAGAGTTTGAGTTTTCCAAAGCGTGCATTTTCCAGCATCCGGTCAATTTCGACCTGACGCATGCCTGAATAAATCGCATCTGCCGGAATTTGTAATTCTTTCAGGCGTGCGACCTGGTCCTTCATTAATGCAATCAACGGTGAAATGACAATGGTGAGACCATCGAGGACAAGTGCGGGTACCTGGTAACATAAAGATTTTCCACCTCCTGTTGGAAGTAATGCTAGGACATCATTGCCTGCAATAACGTGATCAATGATATCCGCCTGTAATGGACGAAATACCTTATACCCCCAATAGCGGTTTAGTATGTGAAGCGGAGTGATCAACCTGGTGTAAAAATACTTTAATCAAAACTTAGGGCAATTTAGTGTTTTCGATTTACCTCCGCGTACCTTAAAACCCGAAGAACCCATAGCCAATGGAACTCCTGCCCTAATCGTGATCATTCCAAAAAAATCTTTCGAATCCGGATTGCCTCGTGCAGTACCTGTCGGGACGATCACGGGTTCAGTATTCAGGTATTCACCCTGGCGGTTGGCAAGTGCTGCGGTTAGTGGCCCTGCTTTGGCTAATAGTTCAGGATAAGTGATGTAGATGGTACTGACATCATCAATATAGTCAGTAAACGTATACGACATGGAGGCCTCAATGGCAAGAATAAAGGAGCCCGTCAATAATTTCAGACCTCCGCCAAATTGGATGTTCGGTTGGAGTAAACTATACTTTTTCTGATCGGGATAGTCTGGCAGATTTTGGCCCTCTGTTCCCAAGGGATGGAGAGCCACTTTTTCACCAGTATATTCTGTCTTCGGATTCATATGAAAAACACCCATTCCCGCTGTGAGGTAGGGTGTAAAGGATTTTTCATCCTGATTGCTGAACCCAAAAATATTCCAATCAGCACCAACGTTTAATTGGAGTATGGGTGAAAAGAAATCAAGATTACGTGCCCGGGTGCCTTCTTTGTCACTTAATGCATCTGCACCTGAAAGACGGGTATACATCAGGTCAGCGCGCAGCTGAAAACGCGGGCTCAGCTCATAACCTCCATGAATACCAACGACCGGACCCACACGGGCCTTTAAGCCATTTTCAGTGCTATAGGAGGCCAGGTCACCCTGGTAATTGGAAAGGCCGAGGATTAGTGCCACTTCGCCCTGGGACTTTCCCGTTCCGGCAAAAAACAGAAGAATACCTATTGAAAAAAAGCCAGCTCGTAGATTCATCATCATCAACTTCATGTGTTTGTCATCAACTTAGGGGTGAAGATGCAATCCCATAGTAAACGCCAGAAAGGTATAAAAAGGTTGTAGGTGCCGGGAAAATTCCTCTACCGGGTCTCTTTGAATCGTCAGGCGTGAGAAGGGATTCATCCAAAATAATGAAGTTCCAATAAACAATAAACTAATATTGCGATTCGTACGTATATACCCATCAACATAGAAAAATATATCTGATGCCTGTAACCTTAAGATTTTCATTGCTTTGTCTTATAGCTTTTGTATCAATTCAAGTACCAGTTTTTTCCCAGGAAGAACTGGAGAACTGGCATCATCAAAGTACAGATGCTACCTTCCCTAATGGCATCGGATCCGATGTATGGTATGGGTCCTCGGCTCAACCCGCCGAACGAAAAGTGGTAGTAGCCATTCTTGATTCCGGTATTGACATCGAACATCCCGACCTCAAGCCTCACATCTGGACCAATCCGGGAGAGATCGCAGGGAATAAAAAAGATGATGATGGCAATGGTTATGTCGATGATATACACGGATGGAATTTCCTGGGAGGAGCCGATGGTCGTGCCGTTATCAAGGAGTCTCTGGAAGTCACAAGACTCTATGGCAAACAAAAAGCAAAATGGGAAAATGCTGATATCTCTAAACTCAAAGGAGCTCAATTAAGGGAGTATACCGAATATCTCGAGATGAAGGAAGTTGTAGAATCCAAAATAGAAGCAGCACGACAACATATTGATGAAACTGCCCAGATGAAAACGATGATCATGACTGCCCTGGAAGCTGCTAAAAAAGAAGTTGGCGATGACACGTTACGCGTAGAAGAACTTGAGAAGTCTTCTGATGAAAATATATTGACGGCAGCGAAAATTATCCGCAATGTTGAAGAGCAGGGTCTGAAAGTAGAAAGTATTGACTGGTTAATAGATGTAGCAAATGAACAGTTTGAAATGCAGACTGAAGCCGATGAAGATGCCTTAAACTTCAGATATAATCCGGATTACGACAGCCGTAAGATCATCGGTGATAACTACTATGATTTTTCTGATCGCAACTATGGCAATAATGATGTGGCAGGTGATTTTTCGTTCCATGGCACCCATGTTGCCGGAATTGTAGGAGCTGTGCGCAATAATGAATTAGGCATGAATGGAATTGCGGATAATGTCGCACTGATGAGTGTGCGCCTGGTCCCGGATGGAGATGAACGGGATAAGGATGTAGCAAATGGAATTATATATGCAGTTGACAATGGAGCTGAAGTCATCAATATGAGTTTTGGAAAAGGGTATTCACCTGAAAAATATCTTGTGGATAATGCTATGAAATATGCTGCTAAAAAAGATGTGCTGCTTGTGATCGGTGCCGGAAATGAAGGAGCAGATATGGACCAGGAACCTAATTTTCCAAATGATACATAC
>JBBREG010000178.1:0-7961 GCA_038203125.1 Chitinophagales bacterium | reverse complement strand
ATTGCTAACGATGTGAAAGCTCAGAATTACCAAAGTGCGTTAGGTTTACGCCTTGGTTATCCATTGGCTCTATCTTACAAATTCTTTATTTCTGAACCAGCTGCCATAGAATTATATCTCGGTCTTAGAGGATATTCTTTTTATTCAGAATTCGTTCCTGGAGCGATGTACTTGTATCATTTTCCCATTAATGGTGTTGATGGTCTAAATTGGTATGTCGGAGGTGGGGCTAGTCTTTATGTGTTTAATTATAAAAACAACTTTTGCCCAGAGTGTGGCGGGGTGGCTTTCGGTATTAACGGCGCTATTGGACTCGATTATAAATTCGCGAATGCTCCAATTAATTTAAGTGTTGACTGGTTGCCAGGCATAACAATTGGTTCCGACGATTTTATTGATAGAGGTGGCTTCGGAGCTACAAATGGTGCTCTTGCAGCAAGGTATACGCTCAACTAATGTATGTGGACCATATAAAATAAAAAAGGCTGTCTTCACGGGAAGACAGCCTTTTTTATTTTTCATATATTGTATCTCAACCCTTTTATTTCTATTGTCATGAAACATCGCATATGCTTTGCTGCACTCATTTGGTTATCTGTAATACCATCTGATTCATTTGCGCATTCATATCTTAACCTGGAAGATCAACAGACAGGATGCAGATCTATGTATACATCGTGTGGTCATATCGACCTCACTGATACACAAACTCATTCGCTGGTTACGGCTGATAAAAAACAACTTCGCGTACAGCGTCGCTTACTTAAATTACAACACCTATTGACGTCTGAAAAAGGTATGAGTATGATGGGCGGGCTGGATGATTCTGTCGATAAATTCTTTTGGTTCTGGCTGATCGGATGGGGAGCGGGATTTCTGATGATCCTTATCGGCTCGGCGATTGTGACAGGCGGATTTGGTATACTGTCCATCCTGGGTGTGCTTTTCGCTCTGGGAGGAACCCTTTCCCTAATCGCATGGCTTGTGAAAAAATTTGGATGATCCTGACTATACCTGATATTTTCTAAAAAGGCTGCAAACACTGCAGCCTTTTTTATTAATACTTCCTTTAAACCTCTTAACGCAATCTTATGATACCTGGAAGCACATATACCGTCGTCATACTAATAAAAACATTCTGTCATGAAAACGAATTATGTTACCCTGATTTTAAGCGCTTTCGTTCTTGCGATCGTAAGCCTTACCCAAACACTCCATGCACAATCTAATGTCACTGCATTTGGATCTGTAGGAATCTCTGATATTGAAGTAAACGGATTTGGTCTTCTGGATCTGGTAGATCCGTACATCAAGCCGATTGCCCAATACACGGCAGGAATACAATATGAAAAACAATTTAATGAAAATTTTTCACTGCTCACCGGTGGCCAATACACCTCTCGTGGATTTGGTGCAAGGGAATCATTCAATGTAGATCTTTTTGGAATTGATCTTCCATTAAATGCAAGCCTGGAAACACGACTCAATTATATCGAAGTTCCCCTGATGCTAAAGTATGCAATTGGTGAAAGTGGTGTACGGCCTTACGTAAAGGCAGGTGCTTCAACTGCATATGCCCTGTCGGGCAAGATCACTCCTAAAGTAACAGCGATTATTCCATGGAATCTGCCATCGATCAATATCAATCTCAACAATGATATGTACAATCGATTTGACGTATCCGCAGTCGCAGGTGCAGGTGTGGAAATCCCAACGGGTGATTTTGGTGCGATTACATTCGATGTCAACTACAGACATAGTCTTAATGACATGTTTCTGGATAAGATTACGGATATCCGGATCAAATCCCACGGCCTTTCAGCAGGCGTTGGATATACCATGAGGTTCTAAAAACGGTTTCATATTCATTTCATTCTGATCAAATTAGGTGCATTGTTCTCAATGCACCTTTTCTTGTATAATCAGGAATGGAAAGGGTAAGTCAATACTTAGGGAAGAACCTCTACTTCATCTTCTTCGGTCCGGCGTTTGTTGTTTTTCCACCAGATAAACCCGATGACCCCGACTAGAGTATAAGGCAGGGAGAGCATGTACAGGATCCCGGCGTTAAGACCTTTACCGGCAGTACCGCCATTTTTCAAATTTGACTCGGCAGACATTTTGCACATGGGGCATTGCGCAGACACATCGCCAGTCATCACCATCCCGGAGAAGGTGAGCGCTATGACAAGGAATAGTTGCTTTGCAATTTTCATAGGGTAAAAATAAGGGTTTCTTTGTATTACCTACAAGGTAGGAGTAATAAATATACAACTGGGCCCGTCACAGCCACATATAGCCAGATCGGGAATACCCATTTTGCCATTTTCCTGTGATGGGTATAATCTCCAACAAATCCCCTGATAAAGGTCATCAGGATGAATGGCAGACTTAACCCGGCAAGAATAATGTGACTAAACAGAATCATATAGTAAACAGTCTTCTCTAATCCCGTCTTACAGTACACAATCTCCTCGGTTGTGAAGTGGTAGAGCACATATGACAACAGAAATCCTGCGGACAGGACCATTGCTACATAAATACTCTTTCGATGCAGTTCGATACGCTTGTTTTTGATAAAATAGAAGGCAAATATCAAGGCGATGGCTACCCCGGTATTACACAGTGCATTAATACCTGCCAGGAAACTCAGGTCGGTCTCGACAGGTATTTTATACCGTCTCATCGCACCAACCAAAAGCCACACGAGGATGGTAATGCCCCATGCTACCCTATTCAGTGTTTTGATTTTCCGGGTACGTTGCTCCTCAAGAGTGATGGTATTCATTTAAAAGAATCTCTTTTTAATTCAACTTTATCTGACCTTTCCCGCGGCAGCAGCAATGCCATGTGTTCCAACAAGATCCTTTTTTCATCTTTCGTAGAGGCACTGTAATAGCTTCTGATGACATTATCCCTGTCGATCAGGGCAAAAGATTTACCAGCAGGCCAATTGGGAAAGAATGTCTGACAATGATGTATGGAATCCATGCAATTAAAAACAAACCAATTTATTCTCATGGTGTCAGTGTTCAACACAAGTGGTTGATCACACTCATTGAACAGGATATAATTTGCTTTTTTGGTATCCTTAAACTGGTCATAAATTTTATCCAGGATAGCAGCGTGATCATCCTTGTCGGCACAATCCATCTTAGTGACCAGGGTGACATGCTCATCAATGATCCCGGATGAAAATGTGGTGCCTTTTGAATCCTTCCATTGACCAGACGGAAATACAACAGTGCCATTCATAATAGCCTGGGCTTCTTTGCGCCAGGTGAGACCCGAGTTCAAATAGTACCAGGAAACAAATGGAAGAAGGAATAAAATCAGAACGAGTGTAACGACAAGTTTCCTGGACATGGATGATTATTCAGCGACCTCCATTTTTTCACGTTCTTTCACGGTATCGCGGTTACCTTTCCATGCCTGACCTTCATAGAGGAAGGAGATAATTGCCCATATTAACAGACCTACCGGTAACAAAACACTCAACATGAGGCCACGTGCTTCATATTTCATATGCATGAACTCAAACACGATCAGGTATGCTTTCCACAGACTTCCTGCAATCATCAGGAAACTGATGAGCACATGCGGCAAATGAAAACCTTTGATGATATAACCCTTACCTGTCAGGGTAAGCATTACTTCAACTATCGTAATCACACCCAGGATGATAATGGTCTTGTTTGCTATTTTTTTTGCAGTTGTAAAGTCGTGAGCCATGGTTCTAATTTTATGATTCGATGCTTTCAGTTCAGATGAGTAACGCGATTAGATCAGATAGAATACAAGGAATACAAATACCCAAACTAAATCTACAAAGTGCCAGTATAAACCGATTTTTTCAACCATTTCATTTTTGTTGCGGCGGGCGATATAGATCCCGCTCATCACATTGATCATGATGATAAAAAGGAAAATCACACCGGAGAATACGTGAAATCCGTGGAAACCTGTGATGAAGAAGAATAAGGCACCAAAGGCTTTTGGACCAAAAGCTTCTGATTTAATAAGGCCCGTATTTTCTCCGCTTGCGACTATATATTTCCTATGGATATACCCATTCTCATCGACCACTGCATCCGGATAATCACCAGGACCGGGATAATGATGTGCAGCATGTCCGTCTTCAGTACCGTGAGCATCATCCTTAGTGGCATGTTCATTGTTTTGAGTTGCATGCTCATCATGGGTAGCTTCTTGCTCTCCGGAACTATGTGATGTTCCTTCACCTGCTGCTCCCTGTTCTCTGGCAATGACAGATTGTTTGACTGTAGAATCCTCCTGATGTAGTCCTACGCTATCTGATTGTAGTGTTCCAGCAGAACTATTATTCTCTGCTGCAGTTCCTTCAATTTCACCGAGGGAACTTTCTGTTTCCTGGGCCGGATGGGCCACAATATTTCCTTCTTCACCATGAGAGCCTGTACCTGAATCTTCGTGACCAGGATCGGCATGTGCACTCAGGTCCATGCGATGAATTAAATAACTATCACCTTCCACAAAACTCTCATCTGATTCTTCGCCATTGAGTCCCAGGTAGATACCCCCTTCAGTATGCCTTCCAAAAGGATCCGTGGACACGGTCATATGTTCACCACTGATAAGTGTAGTCCACTCCCATGCCTGGCAACCCAGAAATCCCAGACCTCCAAGAATCGTGAGTGCCATCCATTTTACAACACCCTTTCTATTCTCGCGGTGTCCTTCCTGGACGGCACGGATCATAGTATACGAACTGAATAGCAGGACGAATGTCATCAGGGTAACAAATAACAGTGGATTGTTGCCTCCTAAAAAAGGAAACGTACTGAACACAAAATCCGGTACAGGCCACGTATCTGAACTAAACCTGAGAGTACCATAGGCGATCAGAAAACCTGCAAATGTGAACGCATCCGATAACAGGAAATACCAGATCATCAGCTTGCCGTATCCAACTTTAAAGGGATATGCCGCTCCTTCCCAGCTGCCGTTTTCCGTTGTGCTGTGGTCTGTATGTGATTTGTCTAATGTATCTGTTGCCATTATTTAGATGTAAATCATTGAATCAACAAGAACAAAAAAAGATATAACCAAAGGAAATCCACAAAATGCCAATAATGCAGCACCAGTTGAAATCTCCTCCTGCGTTTTTCAGTAGGTTTGAAGGAAAGTGAATATGCATGCGTTGCGGCTACCATGAGAGCAAAAATGCCTCCTATCACATGTGCTGCATGTATGCCAGAGATCACATAAAAAAACGAACCACTTGGATTTCCATCCAGGGCCACCCCGATCTTATACAGATCATTCCATCCGTAATATTGCAGGACGATAAATATCATTCCCAAAAGCAATGTGACCGGTAATCCAATCTTATAAACTGACTCATTCCCTTTTCGGAACGCCCTGTACGATGCATGCAGTGTCATACTGCTCAGCAGCATCACAATGGTGCTAAAGAAGAACATATCCGGTACACGGAATTCAAGCCAATTACCTGAAGCCTGGCGTACGATATATGCACTGGTCAGAGAACCAAACATCATGATGATACCCCCCATACCTAACCATAGGGCAAACAAAGGAGGATATACCCCTCTGCGAGGGTTATTTTTTACTGGAATGATATGACTCGTTGTGCTCAATTTTTTATCAGATTATTACATGCTCCACCATAAAATCATCAATGCCACAGGCAGAAAAATGAAAGATGAAAACATCAGTTTTCGTGCCGAATCCCTGTCAAAATTTTTATTAAATGTCCATGCTCTCCAGAGAAAAAAACCGGACAATGCCAACATCATTACAAGACCGCCTACAGATATCATGTCGGTAAAATATCCGATGAATAAAACCGGAATAAATAACGTAGTGTAGACGAATGATTGCATTCCAAGTCGTCTGTCAATCTTCCCATCTTCCTGAGGCAGTAACCGGTAGCCAGCCTTTGAATATTGATCAAATGCAAGAAATCCGATCGCCCAGAAATGTGGAAACTGCCAGATGAACTGGATCGCAAAAAGAAATAATGCTTCAGATGTAATTATCCCATCATGAGCAATCATACCGATCATCACGGGTAATGCTCCGGGAATCGCGCCCACCAAAACTGATATCGTGCTGTAACGCTTCAGGGGCGTATATAAAAATGCATACGTGACCAATGACAACATTCCTAAGAATGATGTTAGTGGATTAAGTAATGCCAGTAAAATAATTCCAACAAGACATGTGATTCCTGCCAGTACGATGGCAGAAGATGAAGTCCATCTGCCGGCGGCTAACGGACGGTTAGCAGTACGCTCCATCATCTTGTCATAATCTGCTTCCAGTACCTCATTGAGGATGTTGGCAGAAAATGTAATGAGGGCACCACCAACAGCCAGGAGCAGAAATGAAATGACTCGAAAGTCACTTCCGGCTGCAATGCAATATGCCACGACAGAAGAAAACACGACAAAGGAACTGAGCCTGAACTTCACCAGAAGCTCAAGATCCTGCAACCAATCGCGCATGGTGATGGTTGCTATTCTGACGCCTGTTTGCTCTTTCTGATCCATCAATGATTAGCTTCTTCCCGTTTCTCCTCCTCGGTTAACGGCAGATGTTGTTGAATAAAATCTTTCTCAGAGCCTTCTTTACTGTAGTCGTATGCCCAACGATGTACTGTAGGCAATTTACCCGGCCAGTTACCGTGGATCGGCTCGATAGGTGCAGTCCATTCCAGTGTTGTGGCACCCCATGGATTTTGTGTCTTCATTTTCCTTCCAAACCAAATACTGTGGAAGAAATTGAAAACGAAAAGTAATTGAGCTGCAAATACAACAATTGCTGCGATCGTGATGAACCGGTTAAGCCCATCAAAATGCTGGAATGCATCAAACGTATCAAATCTGTAATAACGTCGTGGAACACCTGCCATACCGGTATAGTGCATAGGCCAGAAAATCGCATAGGCACCTACCATGGTAAACCAGAAGTGAATACGACCCATCGTCTCATTCATAAACCGACCATACATCCGAGGAAACCAGTGGTATACTCCGGCAAACATTCCGAAAAACGCTGCAATCCCCATTACAATATGGAAGTGAGCCACTACGAAATAAGTATCGTGCAGCTGTATATCAATCGCAGAGTTACCCAGGAATATGCCTGTCAGACCTCCTGATATAAACATGGAAACAAACCCGATAGCAAAGAGCATCGCAGAGGTAAAGCGGATATTCCCTTTATACAATGTAGAGATCCAGTTGAAGACTTTGACGGCAGAGGGAACTGCAATGATCAACGTAAAGATTACAAAGAAGTTCGAGATAAATGGATTTACACCGGACATAAACATGTGATGCGCCCACACGATAAAAGATAAGAATCCAATTGCCAGGATTGAGTACACCATCGCTTTGTAGCCGAAGATGGGTTTGCGTGCATGCACTGAAAGCACTTCGCTTACAAGACCCATTGCAGGCAGGATGATGATATACACTTCAGGGTGGCCCAGGAACCAGAAAAGATGCTGATATAATATCGGGCTACCACCTACATTCTCCAATGCATGTCCGTTGACAAAGATCTCACTCAGATAAAAGCTTGTACCCATACCCCGGTCGAACATGAGCAGGAAAAATCCTGATACTAATACCGGGAAGGATAAGATACCCAGGATGGCTGTGACGAGAAGCGCCCAAACTGTGAGCGGCATTCTCCATAAGCTCATACCTTTTGTACGAAGGTTGAGTACTGTGGTGACGTAATTGATACCTCCCAATAAAACTGAGACAACGAAAAGTGTTAGACTCACTAACCATAGGGTCATACCGGCACCGGACCCATCACTAGCCTCCGGCAGTGCACTAAGCGGCGGATATGCTGTCCAACCTCCGGAAAAAGGGCCTGTATTGAGGAAAAGTGAAAAGAACATGACAACACTAGCCAGGAAGAAAAACCAATATGACAACATATTG
>JBBREG010000177.1:0-7971 GCA_038203125.1 Chitinophagales bacterium | reverse complement strand
GTTTCGGTATGCACTCCGGCGTTGCAGCTAATATCAATAACCTAAGAATAGGTGTCAGTTGGCAAATGGATTTTAATAATTATGCGGATCATGCGTATATACGTGAACAAAATTTATCCCTTCAAGGAAGATCTACCAGGATGTTAGGTACTCTAAGTTATGTATTCTAATGCGCACATAAACCCTATTAAAAAAGCCGGAAGATATTCTTCCGGCTTTTTTATTTACCGTCGATACATTATTTCATTTGTGTCAATAATAATGAATCAGAAAGTCGGTCAAGTGTTTTCGGATTTGATTGTGTATCAAGTAATTTGGCTGTTTCTCTTGAGCGTGCACCAATCCATCCCGCCAACTGTTTATTTTTCCCATGATCCATACGGTCACTGAAATAAGTAGCTGCCTTAGATGTGATCTTCGCCAGGTATTCCGTGTATTCCCTGCGTGTCTTGTCAGTCCCTTTCCGCAGGATGGAAATTAAAAAACGGTTCCCGTTGAATGTGTTGATATCTTCCTGTATATCGGCGACATCATCGTTTATCTCTGTAATGACATCGTAATACTTCCAGGAAGATTCTTTCCACATGTCCTCAAGTTTCGGTTCTGCTTTATAGATCAGGTGCCGTATCAGCCGTACGTCACATGATTTGGTGGTATAAAACTTTTTCATGGACTCCTTAGTAGGCCAATTGTCTTTACGACAGTTACGTTCTATCTTTTCATACGATTCGATTTCTTCTACCATTTTGTCAACTTTCTTACCAGTATAGCCCATGTTCGATAACGATTTCCGTATACCTTTCCAAAGGATTTTGATTTTATCTTTATCAAGTTCCCACTGGCTTTCGAGATAAGCGTCCAGCATGTAAATCTGAAACTGCACATGGATCAGGTCATTGACAAACGATTTGTTTTTGTCCAGTCCTGCTGCTTTAAGCAGATCGGTCAGACGACGATACGTGAAAAGCGTCGATATCTTTTCGATCGTTGCTTTTTTAACCGGGGTTTTCCTGGTAGCCATAGAGAGATATATAAAAAATGAAGATAATTGGTGATCAGTTTTGAAGATGAACAAACTGAATCACATAGACATGGGGATATGATCAAAGCCTGTTTGAATGATTAAAAATAGTAAAGACTATTTTACGTCAATGTAAATTCTTCACGTTACCCCCTATTCGACTTTAATCAATCGTCTTGTCGTAAGTTGATTATTGACCGTAAACATCACGAAAAATGTACCTGGAGGGAAAGCAACGAGAGCAAGTTCTCCTTTGAAACGATCATTATATCTGCCTAAAGAACCTCTCACAATGGGCTCGCCAGCAGTTGTATAGATGGTATACCTGATCATTACTTCATCTGTTGGAAATATAGCTTCAATTTGATAAACACCATTGCCTGGGTTAGGATGGATGTAGATAAAATGGTCATTTTTTATATGCCTTGTTGATACAGAACTTTGAACATTTACAGTATCTATTCTTTCACAACCAGCACTGTCACGGGTCGAGACTACATATTGGCCAGGCTCAAGCATTGTGAAGGTTGAATCTGACCCAAATACGCCTCCATTAAGGCTATAGGTAATAATACCCACTCCATTAATCGCCGTTACATGGATCTCACCGATGTCTCCCGGGTTAGCAGCAATGGTGGTGATCATCGTTTCCAATTCACACGTAAGAATCGTAAAGGACATTGTATCCAGACATCCTGCACCATCACGGGCATACATCGTATAGGTACCTGCTGACAAATCAGAAAATAAATTAGAGGATTGAAAAATGGTACCATCAAGACTGTATTCAATGTCTCCCAGGCTATTGGACACTTCACCCAAAGCCCAGCCGTCATTCTCGCTTTCACCTGATGCAGGTGTAAACCCAACTGACAGTTCAATCAGGCATTGACCTGTAAGGCAAAATTCATTCGCATCTCTATCTCCAAAATTAGGGCGTGATAACGTAGCAAGGATGGCACCTTCCACACTCACAATAGCATAATCACCTTGTACGCCCTGTGCGGACATGCCATCACCAAACGCATCATAAATAACGAACGTATAACACGCATCCTGATCCAAACAAAATGCAGAAACGATCAGGCTTTGCTCTTCAGCGTACGGACCGCCTGTTGCAATAACATTCTCATTATCATCAAAGAGCTCCCACGAAGTCTCCTGTGGAAAATTGTCGGTCAGAAGATTTAGAAACACACCTGCTCCTTCAGGCTGGGCTGCAAGTGT
This sequence comes from Chitinophagales bacterium, assembly GCA_038203125.1. Taxonomy (GTDB): domain Bacteria; phylum Bacteroidota; class Bacteroidia; order Chitinophagales; family Saprospiraceae; genus Opimibacter. The sequence continues at coordinate 5,723 of JBBREG010000177.1, read as the reverse complement.
CCAGGTGATGTCATTATTATCAGGCAATTCATCAAATCCGCCATTAATCGTTAATAATAGTACCTGAACGATATTATCGCCTTCCACGAGGTTGGTCGTTGTAAAAAAGAATTCTTCCTCTTCACCAAATACCAATTCGCCCGACCAATGAAGTGTATCAACAGGACTTCCATTTAATAGCACCTGTAATACCAATGAAGTGATCGTATCTACTCCCAGATTGCGCAGATCTATGGAATTGTCGGCTTCATCCGAACAAACAAGTAACATATCACCAGACACGTTGTAACCAAGGGCCAGATCCTGGTGTGCCGGCTTGTTGATGTCAACCAATAATGTATCATTAAGATGATTACCATCCTCATCCAGGATCGTCGCGACAAGGACTGAATAATGTCCAGGTGTAGGAAAATCAATGCCTTGCGTAAAAGTATGTTTGTAACTGCTATCTACTGCAATGCTATCAACAGTCGCTTGTTCAATAATCCATGGTCCACCTTCAAATTGATATCCTACCCCAAAATTATAAATGGTTTGAAGACCACGATTCATAATTTTTACGGTCAGGAGTTCATTCGCGCCCAGGTCAGCACTGTTTTTTGGACCCAGCAGTGATACAGGAAATAAGTCAAACGTATCTCTTGCCGCCGCGAAGGCAACAACCCGTGTGGACCAATTTCCCGTAGTAGGAATGTATTCACCTGTAAACCAAAAAGTTTGATCATCGCTCGGGTCTACAGACATACTTGCATAATCACCAAAACGATCGGTACCGATACTGCCACCACCGGTGGCAAATTCATATTCTGTAAATGTCATCGTTCCTAACGGATCAGATGCATACCGACCTGTATATCGTAAAGAAGGATGTTTGCTGAAACCAGATACAGAATAAGCCAATCCAATATTTCCGTGTCCATCGATGCCTATGGACGACATAAATCGATGGAGACCGTCATCGGAAGCAACTGTACCTTCCTGGTATAAAAACCAATCCTGTGATGGTGTTTTTCTCATTTCCATCCACCGGATACCAGCAACTTCGTCACCGGTAGCATCTACCATGAAACTCATGACAAACGATTCATGCGTAGTGAAATTCCGGTACTGGGCTTTATTGGTGATGATCCATTGTGCACCATCAATACCCTGGCCATTTGGTTGAGGGATACATGAAAAACCACCTGTGTTTTCAAGTGAACATCCGTCCGTATTATACGGAGCTGTCGGAATGTCAATCAACTCCACATTTGAATTCGCTGACGTATCCCAGTCAATCGTTACTTTATGCAGGATGATCTGATCGTGATCTGTAGTGCCCCAATCATCATCATTCAGTTTGACAATCAACGCTGGACTTCCTGCAGGAGGTGGATTCATACCATCCCAGTCAACAGGCTGACCTACTTCAAAAAAGACACCATTCGTTTTTGGAACCGTGAGCCGCTGAAAACGAATTACATCTTCACCTGCAAGGATATCCTGGCGATTGAATGCGTAGATCGGGAAATTATTTCCGCTCTCATTTGTAGTCAGATAATAAGCATCATGCCAGATGCCATATTTTGGAAAATCCGGAAACCGGGGTGTTTGAAAAGAATATGCATCCCACGCTCCTCTCGGATCGCTCGTCAATGATATAGCCAATAATACTCTGTTAGCGGAAGGAAACTCAGTCAAAAACCATCTGTCCACTTCCTGGTCATATAACAGGATAGGGTCGCCTGCACTTGATTGTTGTACCTGATTCCATATTGTATTAGCAGAAATTAAATTACTTACAGGCTGTCCGTTTTTATCATAAACCCTAAAAAAGGTAACATTGACAATCTCAACATAAAAGTCACGACCAATATCTCCATTTACATCCGGCACGCCTGCATTCGCCTGGGAGGAAGATATGCCTTCAAAATTCACCTTGGGGAGAATTTCATTTTCAACCATTCGACTGGATAATGATTGATATAATGGATCTGGTCCTTTTGGTAATGCATTTGGATTATGATGATCAAGATGCCTGCGTCCGACAAAATTAGGAACGTATTTAGGTTTGTTGGATTTCAACGTTTTAAGCTTCAGACTGTCCGTTGGATCCATAGACATCACTTCATACAGGGGCCGGGTTCTACCGAGTTTTACTGCATAGCTTTTTTCAGCTGTATAGTACCTCTGAGCAATGGCTTCATTTCCGCAGAGGAACCAAAAGCAACAAAGCATTATATAAGGAGCAACTTTCCACCGTAGAGCATATTTCATGTACAAATTTAGGAAAACTTAAGGCAGGCAAGGCAGTCTGGCACAGGAATTTGGTTAACTTTTTGTCAAGAAGCTGACCGATTCAGGATTCTATAAAATCATGTCCCGGATGGTAGGCGATTAACCTTGTACATTATAATTTCTAATTGAATTTTATCTGGAATTTGTCATCGGATTAAATGCGAATTCTATAGCTATATGGTTGCTAAATAATTAGTCATTATTTTAAGTAAATGATCATTACCTTTACAATTCTTATGAGGTAATTCAGAAGATTTTTCATTATTTATATTCTGAAGTACTTTTTGTCTTTTTTTATTTCACAAAAATTAAACGTATCATGACAAATGATCCTGAATTAAAGGCCATGTCTGAGGTCTATGACGCTCTGAATGGTCTTGACGCTACCACTCAAAAAAGAGTCCTTGACTGGGTGATGTCCAAAATGGAACGAGGAACATCTTCAAGCTCAACCCCCTCGAAAAGAGGTCCTAAGCCGGGTAAAAAGCGTGGCCCCAAGCCAGGCGCAGGGAAAAAAGCAAGTAAGCGTGGAAGACCCGCAGCTAAAGCTGCAGTTGCAACTACGACAGGTGCTAAACGTGGACCCAAACCGGGCAAAAAGCGTGGACCGAAAGTAGGTGCCGCTAAAAAAGCCGGTAAACGCGGCAGACCTGCCGGGTCAACTAATAAAACTGCAGCCAAAAAAGCAAGTGCCAAAGCTACAGGTGGTCGGAGAGGCAGACCGCGCAAAACTTCAGCTACGACATCAGGCACTGGTGCCGCAGCTTAATTTAATCAGAACTAATAAAAAAAAGTCCGAAGAGAAATCTCCGGACTTTTTTTATGCCTGTATTTTAAATTGAAGCCGGTTTATTTCAACATAAACCGGCCATAAAATCTTTGCAACTTAGAGCACAACTAATTTGATTGGAATCACCTGATGATCCTGTTTTAGTAACACGACATAAAGACCTTCTGATAAACCATATTTGCTTAGATCCCAGACACCTTCGTTCTCTGTGATAGCTAATGTACCCAGTTGACGGCCATCTAACGTCATCAGTGTCAATGATGCATCAGCAGACGCCAGGTCTGTCCATTTTATTACTACATTTCCTTTCGTTGGATTTGGCGTAATGGAAACGTATTGGGTAGGATCCACATCGGTAGTAGAAACCGAAGTACCTATAAAAATTGGTGCGGAAGTTCCCAGCATACAGCCATGCGCATCAACAATGCTATACGTGTACTCACCCGGGAGAAGTCCATTTAATGAAGTTCCCGTAGCGCCATTACTCCATGTAACGATATAGGGTGCTGTACCACCACCCACTTCAATCGTGATAACGCCATTGTTATGTTCTTCATTAGCTGCAGGAAGCACCTGGGTAATGGTGACGACAAGTTCTGCAGGCTGATTGATCACAGCAGGAATCTCACGTACACAACTATTAGCATCTGTTACAATAAGTGTATATACACCGGCTGTAACCCCACTGAGTGATGGTTCAGTGATTTGACTTCCAGCCCACAAATAAGTATACGGTGCGACTCCACCTGCTACGACCAGGGAGGCAGCTCCATTGGCTTCACCAAAACAAACAGCGTCTGTTATCGTGGATTCAGCATAAATCTGTGCAGGTTCTGCAATGGTATAGGGTCCAACTGAAACAAGACAACCATTCGCATCAGTTACTAAAGCCTCATAAACTCCTCCGGGCAATTGGCTGATAAAGCTTTCTGATTGTTGCGGGCCTCCATTCCATGAATAGAGATATGGTGCAACACCACCAATCATATCTACCTGGATCGAACCATTGGTCTCTCCGGCACATTGATTATCAATTACGGTAGAAGCGCCAATTGTCAATACATCAGGTTGAACAACCGTGTAAGCACCTACAAAACTGTTCCCCTGGTCATCAATGATGATTACAATCCATTGACCTGCTAACAGATCACCTATTGTTGGCGAATTGAATGATTCACCATTCGGTCCTGTCCATAAGTAAGTGTAATTACCGGATCCTCCATTGACAAGTACTGAAATGGCACCTGTAGCCTGACCATGACATAATACATTAACCACATCTGCGCTCACATTCAATGAGCTTCCGGATTCTGTTACCTGAACCTGCAGGCAGGATGTACTTGGGCCGCAACCATTCTGCACGGTCAGACAAACTTCATATGTACCAGCTGCACCGTAAGCGTGAACAGGTGACTGGACACCAGATGTGTTACCATCTCCAAATGTCCAGGACCATGTAGTAATATTACTGCCAGCAGACTGATCCGTAGCAATCAGCGTAAGACTGTTTGTCTGGTATTGATATAATGCAGCAGCTGGGTTCTGATCATTGGGAACGATCATCTCATCAAGGTTGCTACAACCTGTAGTAGGATTCGTCACATTGATGAAATAGGTACCCGGCAGGTTAACTAACGGTGTATATGTATTCCCACCTGATACAATATTCCCATTTGGTGTGGACCAGGTAATAATATTGAGAGGATCGCCTGATCCGGCAACAGTAATTTGAGTATTCTCACATGTATACGAAATGTCCTCACCCGCGGTGACTTCCGGTAGAATGATTTCAGCTTCAACAGTGATTGAAGCTTCTACTTCACAATCGGAATTAAAATCTGATACGAGTACGGTGTACGTTCCTTCTTCATTAATGGTGACGGTCTGGTTATTAGCGCCTGACACAATGTTTCCATCCTGTGTGGTCCAGAAATATTCAAAGTCCCCACTACCACTGGAGCCAAAACCGGTAAGTGTGGTGATGGTTTGAAGGCATGTAAGTTCCTGTCCCTGTCCAATCTCTACTTCGGGTGCGGGCAGGTAGTCGATTTCAAAATCCTGTTCCCAAAGACAACCATTTGCATCTTCCACAAAGGCTGTATATGATCCTTGCGGTAAATTAATAATCTGATCACCTACCACATCTCCTCCACTGGAAGAAATATCGTAACTGCCAACACCGCCTGAGATAAAGAGTGTGGCAGTACCATTCTGCAGATCACAATCTTCTGTAGTTGTTTCAATTTCTCCTTCCATCTCATCAGGTTCATCGATACTAAATGACTGCTGAAATGTACATCCATTATCATCCGTGACAGATACCGTATAATTACCCGCAGGTACATCGGTCAGATCCTGTGTATTATCTCCATTACTCCAGTCATATGAATACCCAGGGGTACCACCTTCTATTTGAAGTTCAATATTTCCATTTGAAGAACCATAACACAAAGGTTCTTCGATCGAGCTGGATTCCAGTCCTATGGGATCCTCAGCACCGGTCACTACGATATCATCGAGAATAACAAATTTTCCAAATGCTTCTGTGATTGTAACACTGTATGTTCCGGCTCCTACATTTTCAAGATCCTGGTCATCATCACCATTGCTCCATTCAAACTCAACAGGCTCAATACCTCCGGTGTAATCTATCTCT
>JBBREG010000176.1:0-7976 GCA_038203125.1 Chitinophagales bacterium | reverse complement strand
GGCCGCACACCTTCCACCAATAAATCCTTACCATAAATAAATGTATTCCGCTGGTAAGCAGAGGGCAGTATACGATCTGTCAGATATATGGCATCTTCCGGGCAGGCTTCTTCGCAGATACCACAGAAAATGCAGCGCAGCATGTTGATTTCGTACATGGCTGCGTATTTTTCTTTTTTGTAGAGATGCTCCTCTCCGGGCAGGCGCTCGGCGGCCTCGATCGTAATCGCTTCCGCAGGGCAGGAGACGGCGCACAGACCACATGCTGTGCAATTTTCACGGCCCTGTGCATCGCGCTTTAGCACGTGCAAGCCCCGATAGACTGGGGCGATTTCTCTTTTCTGCTCCGGATACTGGACAGTAGCCGCTTTCTTAAACAAGTGACGAAACGTAATAGCCATACCCTGGAAGATGGCAGGCAGATACAGTTGCTCCATCAGCGTGAGCTTTTTCTTGACAACTACTTTTGACCGATTCGTCAGCGACATACGCTTTATTTTACAAACGTGAGCCAGGCTCCCGTGGCTAATACATTCAGGATCGAAAGGGGTATTAATATTTTCCATCCCAACCGCATCAACTGATCATACCGGAAACGCGGAAGTGTCCATCGTACCCACATGAATAAGAAGATGAAGAAAAATATTTTGGCAAACATGACGATCACACTTACTGTGGCAGCCATATTAGGTGATAAATTCAGATTGTCTATACCCGGGAAATGATATCCGCCGAAAAAGAGACATGCGATAATCGCCGAGGAAATAAACATATTGATATATTCCGCGAAAAGGAATAATCCCAATTTCATCGAGCTGTATTCCGTATGATAACCACCGATCAATTCGCTTTCCGATTCAGGCAAATCGAATGGTGCACGATTGCATTCTGCAAATGCACAAATCAGGAAGATGAGAAATCCAACAGGCTGGTAAAATACATTCCAGTGAAAGCCCTGTTGCATATCCACGATCTCACGCAGATTGAGTGATCCGGATAAAAGTAATAAAGCGATGATGGACATCCCCATTGAAAGCTCATAGCTAATCATTTGGGAAGCGGCACGTAATGCACCGAGTAATGCAAATTTATTATTCGAAGCCCACCCACCGATCATGATCCCATATCCACCAATGGATACGACTGCCAGGAGATAGAGAATTCCCACATTGAGGTTAGCAGCATGAAGTGAAAATTCGTTGCCGTTGAAATAAAAAGATTTTCCCCAGGGGATTATAGCACTTGTCATTAAGGCTGTCATCATAAAGATGCACGGGCCGATGATGAAGAGGAATTTATCGGAAGATTTTGGAATGATCTCTTCTTTTAAAAAGAATTTGACGCCGTCTGCGAGTGGTTGTAATAAACCAAACGGTCCGGCGCGGTTGGGTCCGATACGATCCTGGAAGAAGGCAGCAAATTTGCGTTCACCGTAGGTAGAATACGCAGCAATCGCCAGACTAATCGTAAAGACGATCACGATCAGGATGGTTTTATCTAAGAGAAGGCCCCAGTCCATTATTCGGTGATCGCTTTGATGTCATTAATCTTCAGTTCGTTGGGCTTGACCAGGTTTCTATATTTATTGGCAGAAATTACTGAATGCCGGCTGATCGCACGTATGCCTTCAATCGACCAGTCTGATGTTTTTTTCTTTTCAAAGCGGCATGTATTACATATAAACTCATCCACTTCGCCCCATTGATCTTTCCTGCCGGTGACACGCAAGACATCATCGCCTTTATACCATAGCACAACTTTACTGCTGCATTTATCACAATCGCGATGTGCATCGACAGGTTTGGTAAACCACACGCGGCTTTTGAAGCGAAAAGTTTTATCAGTCAATGCGCCTACCGGACAAACATCGATGACGTTACCGGAGAAATCATTGTCAATAGCTTCCTTAATGTAAGTTGAAATTTCTGAGTGGTCTCCGCGGTTGATGACACCATGCACACGTCCCTCCGTGATTTGCTCAGCTACTTTGACGCAACGATAACAAAGGATACAACGTGTCATGTGCAGTTGTACCAGGTCGCCGATGTCTATTTTATCGAAAGTCCGGCGCTCGAAATCGGTCCGGGTCGTGTAATTGCCATGATTGTAAGAAAGGTCCTGCAGATCACATTCTCCTGCCTGATCACAGATTGGGCAATCGAGGGGATGATTGAGGAGTAAAAATTCTACGACGCCTGCGCGTGCATCGAGCACCCGTTGTGAGAGTTGGTTGGTTACTTCCATCCCGTCCATGACACCGGTGCGGCAGGATGCGACCAGTTTGGGCATCGGTCTGGGGTCTTTTTCAGAGCCCTTTGTGACCTCCACAAGACAAGTCCGGCAGTAACCACCGCTGGTCTTTAGCTTACTATAATAGCACATGGCGGGAGGCGCCACAGAAGGCCCGATCATGCGTGCCGCCTGCAGGATGGTCGTCCCGTCGGGTACTTCAATACTGATTCCGTCTATCGTTACCTTCGCCATACCTGTATCAGGGGTCAAACATATCCAAACCGTCAAACTTGACAGGCGATTTGGGCAATTATTTTTAAGAAGCCATTGTCGATGGCTGGTTCAGACAATGGTAATAATAATTCACATCCTGCTTGCGCGGGTTGGAAACGTATTCTTCAAATTCGGATCTGAAATGGCGAATGGCGCTGGCAACGGGCCAGGCTGCTGCATCTCCCAACGGACATATCGTATTACCATCGATTTTTCGCTGGATATCCCAGAGGAGATCAATATCAGATTTTTCTCCATGGCCATCGAGGATCTTATCCAGGATTTTTTCCATCCAGGCGGTTCCCTCGCGGCAGGGGCTGCACTGGCCGCAGCTCTCATGGCGATAGAACCGGGTGAAAGTGAACAGGTTACGGACGATACTGGTGGTTTCATCCATGACGATAAATCCTCCGGAGCCAAGCATGGTGCCTGTTGCAAATCCGCCATCAGCCAGTGATTCATAACTCATGAGGCGTGGCTCGCCATTTGTAGTCTTTAGAATGAGGTCGGTTGGGAGGATGGGTACTGAGGATCCTCCGGCGACTACAGCTTTTAGCTTACGATCATGGAGGATGCCTCCGCAGAAAGCATCGGAGTAGATAAATTCTTCGACAGGAACGCCCAGTTCGATTTCGTAAACGCCGGGTTTTTTGATATGGCCAGAGGCGGAGATTAACTTGGTGCCTGTTGATTTACCGATCCCGATTTTGGCATATTCATCGCCTCCATCGCGGATGATCGGCACGACAGCGGCAATAGTCTCTACATTATTAACTACTGTCGGGCAGTCATAGAGTCCTCTGACAGCAGGAAATGGTGGTTTTATTCTTGGGTTGCCTCGTTTCCCTTCGAGGGATTCGAGGAGGGCGGTTTCTTCGCCGCAGATGTAGGCACCAGCGCCGGGATGGACGTACATGTCGTGATCGAAGCCTGATCCCTGGATGTTTTTGCCCAGCCAGCCGTTTTTGTAGGCGTCAGCGATTGCCTGCTCGAGTATGCGGATGATGTAGAAGAATTCTCCGCGTACATATATATAAGATGTCTTTGCTCCCAGTGCAAAGCTGGAGATGAGCATCCCTTCGATCAGGAGATGGGGGATATGTTCCATCAGGTAGCGGTCCTTGAAGGTGCCGGGCTCTGATTCGTCAGCATTGCATACCAGGTAGCGGGCCACACCTTCCGGTTTGGCAAGGAAGCTCCATTTCATACCTGTGGGGAAGCCGGCGCCGCCACGGCCGCGGAGGCCTGACTTTTTAACTTCCTCGAGGACTGTTTCGGGCGTCATGGTCTTCAGGGCTTTTTCTGCCGAGGAGTAGCCGCCTTTGGATTTGTACACATCGTAAGTGTTGATACCTGGTACTTCAATATGTTCGAATAAAAGTCTTCTCTCCATTTTCTTTACGCTAATTACGCAAAATCATTTTCTCACTTGAGGTGTTCAAATTTTCACAAATTCAAATTTCTATTTATTGATTTCTAATAATTAGAATTTCAAATATTTTGAAAAAATGACCCTTCGATATTGTAAGGATGGTGTTCCAAAATTTACTAATACTGCCAATCCATGTTTCGTGGCTGACAGATAATTTATGACCTGGGGCCGGTGGTCATCAATATTGACGTCCACTGATTTTAATTCAACGACAATTTGATCATATGCATAAATACCAGCCTTGAAGGTTTTTTTAAGCTGAAATTCTTTGTAGTACACATGCAATAATTTGTCGGATTCAAAAGGTATGTTTCTTAATGTCAATTCTATGCATAATGCTTCATGGTAAACGCTTTTCAGAAAACCTTGTCCTAAATTTTTATGGACTTCCATACACGCTCCAATCAGGTTATATACTTCTTCCTGGAATGGATAATTCTGGTATTGCAATGTATAATCAGGCTCCATAAGGATGTTTGGTGAAACCTGAAAAGAATTATCAGAATTGTAATTTGCGTAATCCATTTTTTTAAAACAACATTTGCGTAATTAGCGTAAAACAAAAGTTTTGTTATCCATGTATTTTGAATGACTGTCCAGGTTGTGATGGTCATTAATAATCTGATCCACTTTCTCCAGCGTCAGGTCCTCGTAATATTTTTCTCCAATCTGGAGCATAGGTGCTGTGCCGCAAGAACCGAGACATTCTACTGCTTTCAAGGTGAATTTACCATCCACAGTCGTCTCACCTTCCTTGATACCCAACTTGTGCTCGATATAGGTGATAATATCATTGGCCCCCCGCAACCAACAAGAGCTGGTGCGACATACTTCGATGATGCATTTGCCGACTGGATGAGTATGATACATGCTATAGAATGATGCAACCTCATACACTTCGATCGGTTGTATATCGAGGATCGCCGCCACCTGGTCCATGACCGGCACACTCAGCCAGCCATATTCCGCCTGGGCGATATGCAGCATGGGAAGTAATGCGGACTTATGCTTCCCTTCCGGATAACGTGCCATCAATCCGCGCATCAATTGCTCAGTTTCTGAAGAGAACTTTATGTTTTTATTGTCACTCATTTTGGTATTAGGTATTCAAATTCAATTGCCTGCATTGAACGAAACAGAAAGTAAATCGTAAGCAGTGTGCAGTGAGTCTGATTTTTTATTTTTACATATATAGAGTCTGACATCTTGCGTCCTTTAATCTGGCATCAAAAGCTCTTACGCGTCATTGGTCACTCGTAAATCGTAATTTATCCTTACGCATCAAGCTCCCCCGCAATCACATTCAAACTACTCAAAGTCAGAATTGCGTCGCTCAGCATCCCGCCTTTAATCATCTCAGGATACGCCTGATAGAATATAAAGCTTGGTCTTCTAAAATGTAATTTATAGGGTGCTCGTCCGCCGTCGCTGACGAGATAAAATCCTAATTCGCCATTGCCCCCTTCGACTGCATGGTAGATCTCTCCTTTTGGTACATCAGATTCACCCATGATGATCTTGAAATGCCAGATGAGTGCTTCCATGTTATTATACACATCCTGTTTGGGAGGCAGATAAAACTCAGGGACGTCAGCAAAATATTTTCCTTCCGGTAAATTATCCAAAGCCTGTTGGATGATCTTCAGGCTCTGCCAGATCTCATGCTGGCGGACCATGAATCGATCATAGGTATCGCCATTTTCTCCAACCGGAATATCAAATTCAAAATCCTGGTAGGAACTGTATGGGTTCATTACACGAACATCATAATCAACACCCGCAGCTCTCAGATTAGGGCCTGTGAAACCATAGTTTAATGCACGTTCGCCGCTGATCGGTCCTGCGCCGACAGTACGATCATAAAAGATGCGGTTGCGTTCAAGTAGATTTCCAAATTCAGTGAATGCTTTTGGGAATTCTTTCAGGAATGCATTGAGTTTATCGTAGGCTTCTTTATTAAAATCGCGTTCGAGTCCGCCAATGCGACCGATGTTGGTCGTGAGGCGGGCGCCGCAGAGATGTTCGTAGATATCATAAACTTTTTCGCGCCATTGGAACATATACGTGAAACCTGTCAATGCACCGGTATCCACACCGATGACCGCATTGCATACCAGATGGTCAGTGATGCGTGCGAGTTCCATGATAATGACGCGGAGATATTGCGCACGCTTTGGAATTTCAATGCCCAATAGCTTTTCGACCGTCATGTGCCATCCCATGTTGTTGATCGGTGACGAGCAGTAATTCAGGCGATCTGTCAGCGGGGTGATCTGGTAGTATGGTCTGCGCTCTGCTATTTTTTCAAAAGCGCGGTGGATATAGCCGATGGTCTGTTCAGAATCGACGACGATTTCCCCATCCATGGTGAGGACGTTTTGAAAGATACCATGTGTGGCGGGGTGAGTCGGGCCTAGGTTGATGATTGTGTAATCAGCTTCGTAGTCATCCCCATCATGGATGACGGGGCCAACGTATGTATTATCTTCTTTCACCGATACCTGGTTCATATATGCTGATACTTATCGTCCGAAATATTCATCTTCCTTATCTCTTCGTGTCGCGTCTTCCAGCGGATATTCTTTGCGCAACGGGAAATAATCCATTTCATCTACATTGAGAATGCGTGTCAGATTAGGATGTCCTGTAAAAATGATACCGTAAAAATCATAGGTCTCACGTTCCATCCAATTGGCGCTGCTATAGAGGGGCGTGAGACTTGGCACATCCGGATTGGTTATCGGAAGAAACGCTTTTAATCTGATGCGGACATTATTTTCCAGGCTATGTACATGATATACGGCGCACAATTCTTCTCCTTTGAGATCCGGGTAATGACTACCACAGATATCGGTCAGAAACCTGAATTTCATGAGCGGGTCATCAAACAGAAATTTCATGATGTCCAGCAAACGGTCCGGGTCGATCACCAGCGTGAGCATACCGTAGGGTATATCAGCTGACCTGATGGCGTCACCAAATTGATTTTGTAAGCGTTCGAGAACAAACTCGTTCGTGATCAGCGTCATGAATTATTGAATACCGTAGGATGAAAGAAGTGCTTTGTATTCGGGAGAATTCCTTCTGCGTAAGGGTTCGTTTTTGACTAATTCCTGGACTTTCATGAGTCCGTCGATGATTTGTTCGGGGCGAGGAGGACAGCCTGGAACGTACACGTCAACCGGGATGACCTGATCGATACCCTGAAGGACTGAATAGGTATCGAAGATGCCGCCGCTGCAGGCGCAAGCGCCGACTGAGAGGACCCAGCGAGGCTCGGCCATCTGGAGGTATACTTTTTTGAGGATCGGGCCCATCTTTTTGGCGATGGTGCCGGCGACGATCAGGAGGTCTGCCTGGCGGGGTGAGAAACTCATCCGCTCAGAACCGAATCTGGCTAAGTCGTAATTGGAACCCATGGTGGCCATAAACTCGATGCCACAACAAGAGGTAGCGAATGGCAGCGGCCATAAGGAGTTGGCGCGGGCCAGTCCGATCGTTTTCTCCAGGGTGGTGGCGAAAAATCCCTGGCCTTCGATGCCCGGAGGGGCAGGGGAAATTGTTATATCTGCTGTGCTCATGTGAATAATTGTTGAGGATGGCTACCTGCCACCGGCACTAGTCCCACTTGAGGGCTCCTTTTTTGATGATATACGCAAATCCCAGAAGGAGAGTGCCTATGAAGAGCAACATTTCTACGAAACCAATGGTGCCCAGCGCCTCAAAATTTACGGCCCAGGGATACATAAAGATCACTTCGACGTCAAACATGACGAAGAGGATGGCTGTCAGAAAGTATTTGATGGAGAATGGAATGCGGGCATTTCCTACACTTTCGATCCCGCACTCGAAGTTTTCGAGCTTGTCTGAAGTGTTCCGTCTCGGCCCCGCAAGATGTGTCACCACCATTGTCGTCCCCACGAATCCTGCCGCGACCCCAAACTGAATCAGAATAGCAGCGTAATCAGCTGAATTTGACATAGTTATATTCTAAGAGGGGGTAAAATTAAGGTTTATTCATGAGCCGTGAGCAGGGATC
>JBBREG010000175.1:0-8123 GCA_038203125.1 Chitinophagales bacterium | reverse complement strand
ACTGGCAATTTATATTTCTGTAGCACTGACTTTAACAGTGACAGCCGTACATGGACAGGACATCCACTTTTCCCAATTTTATATGTCCCCATTGACGCTCAACCCGGCATTGACCGGCGTCATGAACTGTAATACCCGTATCGTCGGCAATTACAGAAATCAGTGGGCCTCCGTACTGGGCAAAGGTGCTTATAACACATACAGTGTATCGTATGATCAGAAGCTGCCTGTAGGCCGTTATGACTATTTCGGATTCGGAGGTAATATCTGGTCTGATGTAGCCGGCTCGCTGGATTTCCAGACGCTTACCCTAAAACTCTCCGGGGCGTACAGCCGCAGAGTAGGAGGTGACAGAAGGAAATCACATTATATCGTCGTCGGTGCAGAAGCGGGTGTATCCCAGCGAAGTATCGATTTCACCAATGCCCGTTGGCCTGCCCAGGGCTTGAATGGTGAATTTATAGAAGGAACTCCTTCCGGTGAGCCTGATCTTCCGGACAATTTCCTTTTTGGTGACATTGGTGTAGGCGCCTTATGGTTTTCCATTCTTGGCAAACATTCAAACTTCTACATAGGCGGTGCCTTCAATCACCTCAACCAGGCCAATCTTTCCTTCTATCGGGAAGATGGTGAAACCGTAGAAAAATATTATAACAAATCGGTTCTCCATTTCGGTGGTGAATTCCCCATGGGCAGTGGAAATGTATCCCTGGTACCGGGTGGTGTGTTCTTTAAACAAGGACCATCTCTGGAGATCAACGCAGGTAACAGTTTCCGTTTCAACCTGGATGATGGTGGTGCAGACCAATCCTTCCAGTTTGGTGCCTGGATGCGTCTGGCACGCCATTTCACGGATCCGATTCTTGTAGATGCTGTCATCCTCTCCACACGTTTCGATTATGAAAACTGGGGTATCGGTTTCAGCTATGACATCAACGTTTCCAGTCTTTCTAAAGAAAGCCGTGGCAATGGTGGTTTCGAGTTTTCTATGATTTACCTGATCTGTGGCCCTCAAAACCGCGGTGTCTACTGTCCGAAATTCTAAAGTAAAAGATCAAAGGCAAAAGATCAAAGGCAAAAGATCAAAGGCAAAAGATCAAAGGCAAAAGATCAAAGGCAAAAGATCAAAGGCAAAAGTTAAAAGCTCGCAAAGCCAAACTTTAGCTAATTAACTCCCCGTTTACAGTATGATGTAAGCGGGGAGTTTTATTCTCCCCTGAATCCTACGCAACTTTTAGTTATTTGTTTTTACTTTTTAGTTTTTATCTTACTCTCCCCCTTTGTCAGGTTATAGTCTCCATGACACGATCCATTTTTCTTAACGACTTTAATTGAAACCAAGGGATGTTTAATAACACAAAGAACGAGCAGAAGAGTAAATCGAATGGTATCTCCACGCCATCCACTTCTTCCAGTAATAGTCTTGTATTAGGAACCAATATTGAAGGTTCAGTGCAGGCTGACAAGGATATCCGCATAGATGGATCCCTAAAGGGAAATCTGAATTGTAAAGGCAAAGTGATCATCGGACCGACCGGGTTTATCTCCGGCGAAGTACAATGTGAAAATGCTGTCATCGAAGGACGATTTGAAGGAATCATGATGGTGGGGGACGTACTCCATGTCAAAGAAACTGCACGCGTCGAAGGTGATGTGACCACCCAAAAGCTGGTCGTTCAACCGGGTTCCATCTTTAATGTAAAATGTAAGATGGGTGCTCCATCCGGAACACCTGCCCGCAAGGTGAGCCTGGATGAAAAAGAACCGGCCGAACTCAATATCTTATCCAAGACCAAAGCAACGATGTCGTGAGGGGGAAACCCGAACGGTCATCGCCCGACTCAAACCAATACCTAAAATATAGTGGCATGGCCCTGCAACTCTTTCTGTTGCTGGGCATAGGTGCCTGGCTGGGTCAGTTCATAGATCGGAAACTGGAGTCCTCAAAACCCTATTTTACAATAATACTTATCTTGCTTTTCACGGCTGGATTTTTCTACCGGCTGGTCAAAGATTTGACTCGTAAAGATGAGCCCTAAGCAGTTTTTTGCAGGTCTGGCCATCACCAGTTTTGCACAGGTTGGTATTTGTATTCTTTTGATTTTCCTGGTGAGTTCCCTCCGGGATCATGCTGCATTTGTGGCCGTCACGATTCTCTCCATGATAGTCTTTTCAGTGATGTTGTATGGCGCTGCAAAGGTGTATGCACGCAGTTCGATGCCGCGGTTATATATCCAACTCATTATGATTGCTGTGTTTCTCAAAATGCTCCTGTGCCTGGCCCTGTTCATCGGGTATAAGAAAGGATTTGAACCGGCAGGGAATGGGTTTATCTGGCCTTTCCTGGTCATCTACCTGACCTCCACCATTTTTGAAGTCATCTTCCTGGAGAAGGTGGGACGTGAAAAACAAAAATCTAAATCATGACACAAGCCCCAGGTTATATACAGGTAGAAGTGGAAGGCCGACGATTTGAAATCCCTGATATAAGTCAATCATTCCATCAAACATTCACTTCGTCTGAAATGGAAGTTGTCAGGAATGAAAAAAAATATACACTCAGGCTTGTTTCCTTTGATCTGATCAGTCGTGTATGTGTCATCGAGATCAATGGCCAGGAAAAAACAGCGAAGATCATCCGTGAGATCGATGTCATGATCGAAAAAATGGGTCTGAATGCCACCCAATCCAAAAATCACCGGCAAATGTTTGCTCCCATGCCGGGATTGGTAAAAGATATTCATGTCACGGAAGGTCAGCATGTTTCCAAGGGTGATCCCCTGCTGATTCTGGAAGCCATGAAAATGGAAAATGTGCTGAGTGCACCCCATGATGCCATGGTCCTGAAGATCAATGTAACAAAAGGCCAGGCTGTCGAACGGGGACTTGCCCTTATTGAGTTTTCTCCCCTCCCGGCAACCTGACCAGGATCTTAATAATTCGTTTCGAAAAAATCTCTATAGGTATCCAGGGATCGCGCCTTAATCACTTCACGGTAATTCTTCTGGGTGATTGGATAGACCTCGTAGATCGCATTGGAAGGAAGAAAATCCTTCGGGTTGCGTTTTGCAGTTTCGAAATACTTCATGGCCTTATCCTTGGTTGTAAATGACCGGACTAACACCAATGAATGATTTTTGGACGGATCAAACACCAGGCTCGCCATCTTCAGATTATCCAGTTGAAAATACTGGTTATGAAATTTGGCAAGCGCTACTTTTGTATCCTGCAGATTTAGTTCTTCCTGGTTGAGTACATACACCACGACAAAGTGTAATGCATTGTCTTCTTTGGTAAATTTTGCCACACTCAAGCCTGTTTCTCCATAGGATGTGGACTGATTGCCATCTCCCAACAACAGGAGAATATCTCTTGCCTTTGTATCCTCAGGTGTGTTGGGATACTTTGCAATTACTTCTTTCAGACCATCCACATATGCTTCTTTACCGATCTGCGCACCCAGACTCATTGCTTTTAATAATTCAAATTTGGCCATGAGGGAATTGTTGACACCAAATTTTTCACCTACGTCACGGATCCGCTCCAGTACAAGATCATGATTGCCGGCATCAAAGTATCCATACGTCTCATCATAGTATGCTACCAGGCGTTCATGTTCTGATTGCTGACTTTTTGCGTAATTCGGATCAGACAAGACTTTTGCAAAACGACTATTTGGATAATTTGATACGATGAGTTGTTTGTATTTATCTGCACGGGCGTCGTCTCCTGCTGATAACGCGGAAAGATATAATTGATAATAGATTTCCAGTTTTTCAGGAGCATCCGGATATTTTGCGAGCAGATCTTCCAGTATTTTAATCGAGCTGTCGAAATCTTCAAGGCGATCCCGGTACAACTGACCCAGTAACAGCATGGATTTACGTATGGTCGTGTGTGATACTGCGCGGGCTGTATCATTTTTTGGAACGTCTTTGAAAAAGTTTTCAATTTCACTTTCATACAATCCAATCTCTCCCACTGCAGCCGGATCCACAGCATCTGCAGAACTTGCAAACTGACTTGCCCTGGAGCTAACACGCCAAAAATCTGTCAGTGGAATATCTCCCCACGTGCGATCAAATTCACGACGTGTCTTCTTTAAATTTTTCTGATCAAATGCCCAGAATACAGTTTCCTGGGTTTTGATTCCTGTATTAAGTTGTCCGCCTACGCCCGGGTTCATGGCGGCTGCAGTACTTATAGGTTTATTTTTATTGTCAATATTGCCGGCATACTTACTATTTGCGGCTTGTGTTTCTGCTTCCTTTTGCTTCATCTTTTTCAATTCCCTGGCGATCACTTTCAGCTCTTCATCGGTTTTGTATGAAAGCACCAGAAGGCTATCCTGCAGATTGATCGTTTCGATATTGACAGCAATATCCCGAAGATTTTCTGCCATCTTTTTAGAAAACTTGTAACGCGCATCTGTATCCTTCATCACTGATACTGTTGCTTTAAAGGCGTCTTCCGCTTCTACATATTGCAATTGCTTCATGTAAAGTGTTGCCAGGAGATATTGACTTTCCACTGCCTGAAAATTATCACCTGCTACATTCAATACACTGTTTTCCAGATGAGCAATAGCACCCGGGATATCATCCTGTTGGAGTGACAGGTCGGCGAGTGTGTAGTAAATGCGACCGAGATATAGAGTATTCTTATCGTCCTTCAGCATTTTAGCAAGGCTTGCTTCAGCCGCTGCTAAGGGAAGGGTTTTATTACGCACACCTGATCGGATGATGCTGAGCTGCGTATTGAATTCCATCTCATACTGATTCGTGAAATCAAGTGACTTCTGATAAAATTCAGCTGCTTTTACAATATCACCCTGCTTATCATACAGTTGTGCTACGATATAACTGTATCGTGCTTTAAGTGCTCTTTTACTTGCGCGTTCAATAGCCTGTTCGAGGAATGGAATGACCTGCGGATAATTTTCACGTTGCATGTGATAGTATGCACGTGCGACCGGTAATTCCTCGTAGACTTGGGGAGGTACTTCGTTATCTGCTTCCAGGCGTCGGAATTGAAAATCGGCTGCTGTCCAGTGTTCGCGCTCTATATAGGTCTTGCCGAGCCATAAAATAGCTTCATCGTATACGGGTATGTGATCGAGAAAACCGCCGTCCTCGCCTTCTGCTTTTGCTTTTGCTTTGAGTTCTGCAGCGGAAGGTTCATATTTCTTTTCGTTGGGTAAAGGCACGGTGACAGTTCCATCAGCTGCCTTCTCTGTACCGGGGCGCAAGAGGTCGTCTGTGCTCTTTCCTTTTTTCTTACGCTTGCGTAATTCTTTGTTGTAAGCTTTCCGTTCAGTCTCCGCCTTTTTACGGGCTTTCTCCAGTTCCTTTTTACGCTTATTGGCTTCGCGGGATTCAGAACCATTCTTACGATGGTCTTTTTTACCTGCAGCAGCTAATTTCCTGTTTTTCTTGTTTTTTATAGTGGCCCTTTTACCATTCGGGAGGAATTCATCCATATAAAATTCGAAGGCATTTTCGGCAGCTTCATAATCCTGTTTCAGGTACATGGATTTACCTATCAGCAGATAAGAGTCGTCTGCCCAATCGCTGAATTCGTGGAGGGTAACCACGACCGATACCTTTTTAATCGCTTCATCCAGGTCTGCCTTGACGGGGTCAGCGCTTTCTACGGCCGCATACTCATAGATCGGGAGGATCTCGCTGTAATTGTCAAGATGATCCTCTTCGAGACGTAGAATGCTTGCTTCGACCAGTTCATTGGCATTGAACCAACCGTTGTACTTGGCGGTCACGTTATGATAGAATTGCCCTACTTTTGACATGTCCGCCCTGCTTTTTTTCGTTACACACGAACTCAGCAATCCCAATGTCAAAATGATTAAAAAGGTATATTTCACGTTAATACGATATAAATCTTAGGTAATTGGAAGACTGGAGGTTAGCTCCTTCAGTTGGCAAAGCTATTAAACTGATCAAAGGGCAAATTTATTTCAAAATAACGACCGTCACAAACCTATGATAGATCAGGGCAAAACCCGCAAACGGAATTGGCATACGATCTATCGTCTTGTCCTTCGGAAAGATGAAACCCTGGAAGAGATCGGGTCCTACCGGCTTACCCTGCTCAACCTTTATATCCTCCTATCATCAATCGTCCTGGTTGCCATGGGATTAATGGCGTTTTTTATCTTTTTCACCCCTTTAAAGCGGTTGGTTCCGGGTTACGGAACACCCAGCAGTCACCCTGATTATATCCGGATCAGCAAGAAAATGGCGGTCCTGGAAAAGGAACTGGAGGATTATAAGACCTATTACCAATATTTCAACCGCATGATTAGCCTGCCTGATAGTATTGAAACACCGGATATGACCCATATTTCCAAGGTAAAACCTGGTCCGGCAGAAAAGTCAAGGGTACAGGGCGTCACTGCAGGAGAAGAACCCAGAAGGACTGAAAAAGTAATGCTCAAATCCTCGCCTGCTACCAACGAGGTGTTGAATGTCGCTGATTACCGGTATCTCATGCCCCCGATCTCAGGTGTGGTAAGCAATGGATTCGATCCCGCTACTGATCACCTTGGCGCTGACATATTAGCTCCTCATAATACCCCGGTAAAAGCGATTTGGGATGGTCATGTGATTACAGCTGACTGGACACTGGAAACGGGCTACACGATCGGCATACAACACAGCAATGACATGGTCTCCTTTTATAAACACAATGCCAGCCTGCTGAAACGAAATGGAGCATTTGTCAGGGCGGGTGAGGCAGTTGCCATCATTGGGAATACCGGAAAGCTAACATCGGGTCCCCATCTTCATTTTGAATTATGGTTACAGGGCAAACCCGTGGATCCTACTCATTACATTGATTTCTAAGCAGTTTTGAATATAATACCCATACCTGATCTTTTCCTTTACCACTCCGGATGAACATCTAGCCCTTAAAACTTGTCTTTCAGAGCTAGTTCAGTATGTGGCTCATATCTTTGAGCCAGAATATCTTCTATCCCATGACAGATAATCATCCATTACGCACGCTTTATAATGACAAAGGCGAGACCATTAGCCCTTTGTTGCCTGAAGAGGTCAAAAATTTCCTGATTGACATCGATGGGACCATTTGTGATGATATCCCGAATGAAGAGCCTGAACGTATGGTTCATTGTGCTCACTATCCTGATGCACTTGAGGTGATCAATAAATGGTACGATGAAGGCCACATTATTACCTTTTTCACCTCACGCACAGAAGCACATCGCGAGATCACGGAAACCTGGCTTCAGAAGAATGGGTTTAAGTATCATGGACTACTTGTCGGAAAACCTCGTGGCGGTAATTATCATTGGATCGATAATCATATCGTGCGTGCCACCCGCTTTAAAGGAAAGTTTACCAATTTTGTCAGGAAGAAAAAGACGATTGAAGTTTTCGAGCGATAGGGTCCTAATATAATGGATTTACGTTTGAAGTAAATCAGCTACCGCCTGCCCGATCGTTGGAAAATTAAATTCAAAGCCTTCCATTTCGATTTTATCTGATACCATCCAGGTGCTGTCAAATAACACTCTGTGCATTTCACCCAGCACGACAGATAAGACAAATTTTGGTACCGGGGCGATCAGCTTTTTAGGTCGGATACAGGTTCCAATTGTATTTATTATTTCTTTATTCGAAACAGGATTTGGTGCTGAAGCATTATAAATTCCGGACAGCGTTGTATTGGTCATAGCGAACATGAACATGCGTGCCATGTCATCAATATGGATCCATGACCAGATCTGGCGCCCGCTACCAAAGACAGGTAGTATGCCGGGTTTTGCTTTCTCAAGGATTTCAAATAATGCACCACCCTCTTTTCCCAATACCAGCCCAATTCGAAAAATCACAGTGCGGATTCCAAGCCGGGCAATCATTTGATGTGCTTTTTCCCAGTCCACCACTGTTCGTATAAACCAGTCATCCGTAGTTTGGATCATTGTGCTTTCATCTACCCGATCATTTCCGTGGTGGCCATAAATCCCCATCGCTGAGGCACCGATGTAGCAGTCGGTTTTCAACAAACCGCGACGTAAATAGGATTCCAGCGTCAGCGTGGCATCAAGCCTGCTTTTATAAATAGCTTCTTTTCGGGTTTCT
>JBBREG010000174.1:0-8153 GCA_038203125.1 Chitinophagales bacterium | reverse complement strand
AAAACACGGCACTTACCATGTAGATCTTTCCTTCTTTATGCAGTTGATAACTCATAGGACAAAGATAGTGTATGCAAGTGCAGCGATCGGTAATACAAAAAGTAAGGAGTCATATCTGTCCAGGATACCGCCATGTCCGGGAAGGATATTTCCACTGTCTTTGACTCCGGCATTTCTCTTGATGGCAGATTCCCATAGGTCTCCTGCAAGGGCGAATACAGGTGTCAGCAAGCCTATCATGATGACATATCCCATCGGGAGGTCATTCCAAAACTGCCATAGCACAACGGCACCAATCCATGTAAGCACAGCTCCTCCGAGGGTGCCTTCAAGACTTTTTCCGGGTGATAGGGTGGGAGCAATTTTTTTCTTTCCCCATTTCGAGCCTACCAGATAAGCTCCGATATCGTTGATCCAGATCAGGATCACAGGGATGAGGATGATCCGATAATCGTAATCGGATATCAGGACAAGGCATCCACTTAGAAGTGGTAGCGCGATATATGCGAATGCTGCAAACATGCTTCGTGCACGAATGACAATTTCCTGGGGAGAAACCGAACGTAAAATTTTAAACACCAACAGGAAGGGTATCAGGCAGGCAATGCTTCCAAGGATGATGATTTCTTTTGTGTATTGAATCGTACTTATACCTGCGACTGCTACAATGATCGCTACACAGATTGAGAAAATGATTTTCCAGGAGGTGGCCTCACTTTTCCACTCAAGGATCAGATATTCGCGTGTGGCGAATAAACCTATAAGTGCCAACCAGGACACATAAGAATAGGGTGAAAGGATAATGGCTGCGAGCGTAATGCCAACGATAAAAATACCGGTGGTCATCCGTGTGACGAGTTCACGAGTATTCAACCGGTTGTTTCTTTTTTAAAATTTGCTGATAGAAAAAATACATAGAAATGACACTGAGCGCAATCATCCACCACGTGAGTTCATCACTGGTGCCACCTTCAAATTCTTCAATATCCAAGTCCATCGCATAAATCAGGATAACCTGGATGCCGTTATTAAAAGCATGGACAATAATTGGGACCCAAAGATTTTTGGTCCAGTAGTACAGATACCCCAATAAAGCACCTAATACAAGTCTTGGGAAGAAACCTTCAAACTGCATATGTATAGCGCTGAAAATAATAGCAGCTATCCAGATACCGACGATCGGATTTTTCAAAATTCCTCCAACATGTTTTTGTATAATTCCTCTGAATAAAAGCTCTTCACCGATCCCGGGTAAAATGGCAACCAGGATGAGGTTGATCAGAAATATGAAGGGCGTATTCATTTCCAGAACGGATGTAAGCGTATCCGCTGCCTGATCTTCGAGCCCTATGGCCCAGCCAGGCAACGGCAGCGATTCATTGAGCAAAAAGCTTAGATTGACCAATGGATATCCGGCAACTAAAAAAAGGATCCCAAAGAGGATCAAAGCTCCTGTTGGAGGCAGATCCAGATCAAAACCCTTCAACAACCCCATTTTAAAAAATATGCGTCCGAAAAGGATACATGGCAATATAAATACAGCAATATGTTGAGTGGCTAATATTCCTCGGATCATACCTGAAGTCAGGTTTTCCATCCCGGTATCAGTGCTTGCTAAAATTTCAGGCAGGGTCGATCCCTGGCTCAACTTCATTAGTATTAACACGATTGCAGTCACCAGCAGCCCTGCTATTGCAAACCCTATCAGAGCAATCAGTCTTACTAAATAATCATACGCTCTCATATCCTACTTTTGTGCAAAATAGGCATTCCGTCTATTGTCACATTTACAAATATGACATCTGATATAAAACTGAGTGTCAACATTAATAAAGTTGCGTTGATACGGAACAGCCGGGAAGGTAACAATCCTGACATTATACAGTTTGCCAAAGATTGTGAAGAGTTTGGTGCCGATGGCATTACCATTCATCCCAGACCGGACGAACGTCATATACGATTCAGTGATATCCAATTACTTAAAGAGGTGGTGAGGACCGAGTTAAATATTGAAGGTTATCCCACAGACCGGTTTATGGATGCGGTACTTACCCATCTCCCTCATCAATGCACATTGGTACCTGATAGTCCATCCGCATTAACTTCTGACAAAGGTTGGGATACAATAAAAGATCAGTCATTTTTATCTGATGTAGTCAGCACGTTACAAAATGCGGGTATCAGAGTTTCGATATTCATTGATGCATCCGTCAGGATGGTTGAAGGTGCGAAAGAAACGGGCAGTGATCGGATTGAATTTTATACGGGTCCGTATGCACATCAGTATCCTCAGGATCGGCAGAGAGCCATTGCAGATCACATTATAGCCGCAAGCAAAGCGTATGAAATTGGAATAGGAATAAACGCAGGTCATGATCTAAATCTCGACAATCTGAATTATTACGCATCCAATATTCCCGGATTGTTAGAAGTCTCGATCGGTCACGGACTCGTAATTGATGCATTGTATTTTGGACTGCAGAATGTGATCGGCATGTATCAGCGGCAATTAAAAATCACCTAAATTTTCTTGTCAGTGCTTTTGGCTGGCTCAGGAGAATATTTGGAGATATATCTCACCGCCTCTTGATTTCGGGTTGAAAAACTGGTATATTTCTGGATAGATAGTAACCAGCGCATAAAAGTCAGGTATTGATCCAGGAAGAATTGTTGGCGGGATTTACGGATTACCTACGGTATGAAAGAAGATATTCAATTCACACACTGGATGGGTACTCCAGAGATATAAGGCAATACACTGACTACCTGGACCTTCAATATGGTTTTACAAACCCGGGTCAGGCCAATCATCATCATGTCAGAAGTTGGATTGTGAGCCTTCTTAAAGCAAAAAGTCAGTCTGTATCGGTTCGCAGAAAGCTGTCTTCCATTACCCATTTTTATAAATGGTTAAGGAAAACAGGTAAAGTGGATCATAATCCTGTGCTGAAGGTGCAGGTTCCTAAGATCCCTGAACGGCTCCCAAAATCTATAGCCTCCACTGCTATCAATCGTTTGTTGGAAACTTTAGACGCTATGGAAAAGAATTTCCCGAATCTTAGGGATCATGCGATGATCGGACTATTGTACGGAGCAGGACTTCGGCGTAGTGAGCTCATCCAGTTAAAGTGGAATGATTTTGATCCGAAACGAGGTGTGCTGCGTGTGATCGGGAAAGGCCGGAAGTACAGGCAAGTCCCTGTGAATGAGGAGCTGGTAACCATTCTGACAGCACTGAGGATCGTAAGTGATCTCCATCCTGAGGCTCCTGAACATATGGAGATAATCCGTATGGATAATGGAAAACCTTGCTACCCAAAATACGTTCATAATAAGGTGGTAGCAATGGTAGGAACCGTGACGACATCAGAAAAAAAGAGCCCTCATATTCTTAGACATTCCATGGCTACCCACCTGATGGATGAAGGAGCTGAGCTGAATGCGGTCAAAGGAATTCTGGGTCATGCCAGTCTGGCAGCAACACAAATTTATACGCATGCTTCCATTGCCAGGATCAAGGAAGTCTACAGTAACGCCCATCCAAAATCCGGCCATCATGAATAACAACCTTGCCCGTGTGGCAGACTTATATCAACATACAAAACATCGTAAGATTATGAACATTAGCACCACGTCCATCCACTTTGATGCAGATGAAAAACTTTTATCGTACATCGAAAAAAAGGCCTCCAAACTCGATCAGTTTTTTGACCGGATTATCGATACACATATATATTTGAAGCTTGAGAATTCAGGACAGGTCCGTGATAAGATCGTTGAAATGAAGCTCATGGTCCCCGGTGATACACTGATTGCGACTGAGGTAAGTAAAACTTTTGAAGCATCTACGGATGCAGCGGTGGATAATATGAAACGGCAACTTAATCGCTATAAAGAACGATTACAGGCTAAAGGACACCAATCCAATGGTTTATCCACATAGAAATTTATTAACGAGTAGCGTTAAAATCTTAGAATAATTTTATCTTTGCATTCGCTTTCGGGGAAAGCCCTGGAAAAGTATATGTAATTCATTGGTTTACAGATAGATACTTTCATTTATTTGCGTGTAAACCGGGATTATCCAGATATACATTTTTGATAGGTGAATGTAACTTTCGCTACTTCCTGTATGATCAATGATTTCTATTCCGGTACCCGGAATGCCTGTAGAGAACACGTTTGAATATTCTTTGGACGTTTTTCACAACATCATATAAGCCAGTGTAGCTCAGTTGGTAGAGCAGCTGATTTGTAATCAGCTGGTCGGGGGTTCGAGTCCCTCTACTGGCTCATCCAGTAATGTCGGCAGGAAGTGTGAAAGATATCTCTAGGGGATGCGCCGGAGTTGGAGAGCCGGGCCAGACTGTAAATCTGGTGTCTCTGACTGAATAGGTTCGAGTCCTATCATCCCCACAGGACGTATGCGGGCGTAGCTCAGTTGGTAGAGCATCAGCCTTCCAAGCTGAGGGTCGAGGGTTCGAGTCTCTTCGCCCGCTCTGTTTTACCGCTTGAGATACGGCGGGGTCAGCCGATGTAGCTCAGGGGTAGAGCACTTCCATGGTAAGGAAGGGGTCAAGGGTTCAATTCCCTTCATTGGCTCGGTAGCATTACGTTGCAAAAGCATATTAGTTAGGAATCAGTATTTAGTTAATCAATAAAGTTAAAAATCACATCAATGGCAAAAGAAACCTTTCAGCGGACCAAGCCCCATGTTAACATTGGCACTATTGGTCACGTAGATCATGGAAAGACAACTCTGACAGCAGCGATCACTTCTGTATTGTCAGAACTCGGATTGGCAAAAAAAGCGAGTTACGATTCAATTGATGCCGCTCCTGAAGAAAAAGAAAGAGGTATTACGATCAATACAGCACACGTAGAATATGAGACGGTGAAACGTCACTATGCACACGTTGACTGTCCTGGTCACGCTGACTATGTAAAAAACATGGTTACAGGTGCTGCCCAGATGGACGGAGCTATCCTTGTTGTAGCTGCTACTGATGGACCAATGCCTCAGACTCGTGAACACATCCTTCTGGCACGCCAGGTAGGTGTACCCAAGATCGTTGTCTTCATGAATAAAGTGGATCTCGTAGACGATCCTGAAATGCTTGAGCTTGTAGAAATGGAAGTACGTGAACTCCTCGAACAATACGGTTTCGATGGTAACAACAGTGCGATCATCAAAGGCTCTGCCCTGAAAGCTCTCGAAGGAGAAGCAGCAGGTAAAGCTTCTATCATGGAATTGATGGATGCAGTGGACACACAGATCCCGGATCCGATACGCGAAATTGACAAGCCATTCCTTATGCCGGTAGAAGACGTATTCTCGATCACTGGTCGTGGTACAGTTGCTACAGGTCGTATCGAGCGTGGTGTTGTCAATACAGGTGAAACCATCCAGATCATCGGTATGATGAAAGAAGGAGAGAAACCATTGGTTTCTACGGTTACCGGGGTTGAAATGTTCAGGAAGATCCTTGACAGGGGAGAAGCAGGTGATAACGCAGGTCTTCTGTTAAGAGGTATTGAAAAAGACCAGATCCACCGTGGTATGGTTATTTGCAAACCTGATTCAGTAAAACCACACAAGAAATTCAAATGTGAGGTCTACGTTCTTGGAAAAGATGAAGGCGGACGTCATACACCATTCTTCAATGGTTACCGTCCACAGTTTTACTTCCGTACGACTGACGTTACCGGAGATGTAAAACTTCCGGAAGGAGTTGAAATGGTCATGCCAGGTGATAACGTTACGCTTGAGACTACACTGATCAACACGATTGCCATGGAGAAAGGACTTCGGTTCGCGATCCGCGAAGGTGGCCGTACAGTCGGTGCAGGTCAGGTAACTGAAATTCTCGACTAGTACCAGATTACAAATACTGATTAATGATCCTGGCAGGTGGATTGCCAAAGGGACTAACCCTGCCAGGATAACTTTTATAAATCGCTTTACTCCTTAGCCACATTGAGATATCGATCAGCAACAGGAAGTAAATCCAGTTAGGGAGGTAGCTCAATTGGTAGAGCGGCGGTCTCCAAAACCGTAGGCTGCGGGTTCGATTCCTGTCCTCCCTGCCACTATTGAGGTGACCGAAGAGTGAATTTGAAATACGAAGAGTAAAACATAAGAGATGGAAAAGACTAAGTTATATCTCATGGAGAGTTACAATGAGTTGCTTAATAAGGTGACCTGGCCCACCTGGGCTAACCTGTTGAGCAGCACACGTGTAGTGATGATCGGTTCTGCCATCATCGCCATTATTGTACTCATTATGGATGCTATAAGCAAGCAGTTGACTGAACTTCTCTATAACTTATAATACAAGAGATAATGTCAGACGGTAAAAGATGGTATTCACTCCGGGTGATTTCCGGTAAAGAACGCAAGATCAAAGAGCGCATTGAACTCGAGATCAAACGTTCAGGCTGGGATCATGTCGTCACCCAGGTGCTGGTACCTTCTGAAAAAGTATATAAGATCCGCAACGGGAAAAAAGTAATCCTGGACCGGAATATACTTCCCGGCTATATTCTACTGGAAGCGGACCCTGAACGTTTTTCAGCGGAAATTGTTCAGGGTATCTCCAACATGCCTAATGTGATCCATTTCCTGGGACGGACTTCTCCCATTCCGATGCAGGAAAGTGAAGCTAACCGGATGTTAGGTAAAGTGGATGAATCACAGGGGTTGGTAGAAAGTATGGTGGAGCCATTCATCCATGGTGAGATGGTAAAAATCATTGATGGTCCTTTCAACGATTTTGTTGGAGACATCAAGGAAATCAATGAGGAAAAGAAGAAATTAAAAGTCATCGTTAAAATATTTGGCCGGGGCACTGAAGTAGAGCTTAACTTTATGCAAGTTGAGAAAACATCTTAATAATCAGTCTTTAAGCTAAATTATATAATCTGCTTTATGGCAAAGGAAATAGAAACATTTATCAAGTTACAAGTGAAAGGCGGCGCTGCTAACCCGGCTCCTCCCGTAGGTCCTGCACTGGGTTCGAAAGGTGTCAACATCATGGAATTCTGCAAACGTTTTAATGCACGTACGCAGGATCTGATGGGCAAACTTGTTCCTGTAGTGATTACCGTTTATAAGGACAAATCATTTGAAT
This sequence comes from Chitinophagales bacterium, assembly GCA_038203125.1. GTDB lineage: Bacteria > Bacteroidota > Bacteroidia > Chitinophagales > Saprospiraceae > Opimibacter. The sequence goes on along the minus strand of JBBREG010000174.1, from coordinate 1,023 downwards.
TTGAACTTAAGACAGCACCTGCAGCGGCCCAGTTACTGGAGGCCTCAAAAGCAAAATCAGGATCAGCTGAACCAAACCGTAAAAAAGTTGGCTCCGTTACCTGGGATCAGGTTGCTGCTATCGCTCAAAACAAAATGCAGGATCTTAATGCATTTACAATCGAGTCTGCCATCAACATGGTTGCAGGCACGGCAAGAAGCATGGGTCTAACTGTGACAGGTACTCCCCCTCCGGGAGTTGTAGCAAAAGTGTAAGTAAAATACCGAATCGTTGCTTCAGGAACGCTTGAGGTGACTTGACATAAATAACTCATTTAAAAGGGAGTACCGCTATAAGCGGCACGCCATAACCTTTAAACAATATTTGAATGGCTAAGCTTAGCAAAAAAATGGCTATCGCCGTAAAAAAGGTAGATAGCGACAAGCTTTATGACCTCACCGAAGCCATGAAGCTGGTCAAGGAAGTGAATCTCACCAAGTTTGATTCTTCTGTAGACCTTCACATCCGGCTCGGAGTAGATCCAAGAAAAGCCGATCAGGCCATCCGGGGCACCGTCAATCTTCCACACGGAACGGGAAAGACTAAAAAAGTACTTGTGCTTTGCACGCCCGATAAGGTTCAGGATGCATTGAATGCAGGCGCAGACTATGCAGGCCTTGATGAATACATCACGAAAATCCAGGAGGGATGGACAGATATTGACGTAATCGTTGCCATGCCATCCGTAATGGCACAAGTAGGTAAGGTAGGTCGTATCCTGGGTCCACGAGGTCTGATGCCAAATCCAAAATCAGGTACCGTTACAATGGATATCGCAGGCGCGGTAGCGGATGTAAAAGGAGGAAAAATCGCTTTCAGGGTAGATAAATTTGGAATCATCCACTCGCCAGTAGGCCGGGTATCTTTTTCTGCTGACAAACTGCAGGAAAATGCACTTGAACTCCTGCACACCATCCAGCGGATGAAACCCAGCAGCGCGAAAGGTATATATATGAGAACGATCTCCGTAGCATCGACGATGAG
>JBBREG010000173.1:0-8168 GCA_038203125.1 Chitinophagales bacterium | reverse complement strand
ATTGACTGGCACCCTATAAGTGTAAATATTGCTATTACAACCTTCGGCGAAAGTGACAACGGGGAGATTTTTGCAGGTAACCTGGCGGGCAATCTGTATGCGATTACGATGGGTGCACCTCTTCCTGTGGGATGGGAAGACCTCACTGCGATTCCTTTTTCCAATGGAAATAAAATTCAGTGGACACTTCACAATGTGATCGATGTTGATCATTTCGAATTACAGCGCTCCTTCAGATATGAATTTGAAACATTTGTCTCTGTCATCGACGTTGAACCTGATCCTGATAAAATTTCATACACCTATAATGATCCCTATTATAATCATGATGGCATTTACTATCGGGTCGCTGCACATATGAATGATGGATCGATTGAATATTCTCCGATAGCAAGAATTCTTCCTGACCCTGTATCAAAGCCTTCGCTGACATTTGATCTTGTACACGGTATGTGGCGTCTCAATCTTCCATCATTCTGGCAAAATGGAGATCTCACGGTTCATGATATACAAGGGAAGTTAGTTTACAATGCCAATCTCGATGATCTCCCGCATGTGGATCTTTCCATGTCGGTGACGCCAGGAGTGTACTTCGTTACTGTAAACGGTAATGAGGGGTCGTGGTCGGAGAAGATTGTGAAGTGATCGTGAACCGTGAAAATACTTCCTTCCCTTCTTCCCTTCTTACTTCACAAGCTTCGCATCCGTCAACGCATACATCAACTCATTGACATCATCGCTGTTGAGCTTTAATCTTCCGCGGATCGTGATCGCTTCTGTAGAATATTCAATGGCTTCAATGGCGGAGACTTCCATAACAGATTCGGGGCCGGCGCCGCCGCAGAAGAAACACATGGAATAGGGAAATGCGGAAAGGATAAATTCTTTATGTCCTTTATACCCCTCAACAGGAATAATAAAGCCTTTTACGGTTACTTCTTTTCCATTGAGCGCTTTAATATCTTCACTGAAAACCGGTTTGTCAATTTTAAAGCCGAGAAATTCATCAAACTCTTTTTTGTATGTGATCTTAGCCAGTGTCTTCCACAAACTTTCCTGGGAAGAAGATTGTGCCTGCACCGAAGAAAAGCTTACACTGAATAAAGTAAACAATAATAGGATTCGCATCAGAAGGAATTTGTGATTATAGCGTAAAGATGTTACGAAATCTGAATATCTGGCTGTTTTGCTGATGAAGGAATCCTCATCAGGTGTCAGCTGGTGTTTAGTTAACGTAAAATGGAAGATGGATGATAAAAACCGGCATGCGTTTAACATTTCAATTATACACCGGAAGAACTTTATATTGCCGTCATGCTTGCTGAATCCCGTACGGAATATGAGAACTGTTATCTGCAACAGGCATATGCACCACTGTATGCTGCACCCTGGTGGCTTGATGCCACCTGTGGCAAAGGGGAATGGCACTCCATCAGGGTAGCCAACTCCAGCAAGGATGATCAGATCCGGTTTCCGGTCTATGTGACCAAGATCCGAGGTCTTCGATCCATCATTTCACCTCCCCTGACACAATGGGTGCCGGTGATGGCGACACACCTATCCGGACCCATATCGCTTCATAAAGTGCTATCTGCGCTACCGGCATATCCCATTCTCGACCTGACTTTTAAACAAACACCGGATCTGTTTCCACCCGAGCATACCTATCACAGCAAGGTCAGGTACAGTTATATCATACCTCCTGTCGCGAATGCAGACTCTGTGCGCAGACGGTACAATGAAGGCCTTAGAAGAAACCTGAAGGAAGCTGATACCTTATATACTATTGAGGAATCTGAAGACATGGATACCTTTCTTATGCTTTGCAGATCTTCCTACGAACAGCGTGGTATGAAAGAGCCATTCTGGTTTTCCACCATCCTGCCCATTGCATTACAGGAATTGGAACGGCGCCAACTGGGCAAGTTGCAGATGGCTTTTGAAAATGGGAAAGCGATAGCAGGAATTCTGACCGGATGGGATGAACGGGTGATGTACTATCTCGCTGGCGGCAGGTCCGACACTTCATCTGCAGCATCTGCGCATGCACTGCTGCTGGATCATGCGATCATGGAAGCCCTGGCTGGAAATCGTGAATTTGATTTTGAAGGCAGCATGCATCCGGGCATTGCTAACTTTTTTCAATCCTTTGGTGCTACACCGGAGCCATACTGGCATGTTCAGAAATATAATGGCATCGGTAAGATTTGGTCCTTATTTCAATAAAATTCCGGCTTTCGGAGGGTCCTGACCTCACAATCCCCAATTATTGTATCTTTCTTTCGCATTTCTCACCCACCTTAGCTGATCAGACTGACCCTTCGGGGATGCTCTGACTTTATGTAAAGAAACCCTTATCAAGACAACTCATATGAAGAAACCCATACTAATTTTCAGTTTGTCTTTTATTTGTTTTTCGCTTCGATTATCTGCCCAGGTGATTCTTGGCAGTGATCCGGCCCAGGAAATTAAGGTTACAACAAGCAGTAACTACACACCTCCATTCTGGACAGAAACTGCGGCGGGGGCAAAAACAATAGATGGTATCGGGCTGGAAGGAAAACTCATGGAAGCTTCGCGTTTTCTGTCCCAGGCAACTCTCGGAGCTAACCTTGACGTCATCCGTGAGGTGGCGAATCAGGGCATAGAACCCTGGATAGATGACCAGATGACAATACCCCAGGGAGAAATGCTCGTGCAACTCGAGGATATTTTTGCTGATGTCATCGAATGGTACCTCGTCAATGGAGGTGATCCTGAAGAAGTATATGATCGTCCGTATTGGACCATCTTCAATTATACCTGGTGGGAGAATCACATGAATTCTGAAGACCTGCTGAGACAACGGATTGCGTTAGCATTGAGTGAAATATTTGTCATCTCTGTTGAATCTAATCTTGGAGATGCTGGGTATGGCCTGGCTGATTATTATGATCTCCTGCTGCGGAATTCATTTGGCAATTTTGAAGATCTGTTATATGAAGTCACCCTGCATCCATGCATGGGGTATTATCTCAGTCATCTCAACAATCCGCGAGAGATCACAGAGTTGAATATTCATCCTGATGAAAATTACGCACGTGAGATCATGCAGTTGTTTACAATCGGACTGTATGAATTAAACCCGGATGGTTCTCGTAAGACAGATATTGATGGCAATTGGATTCCTACATATGATCAGTCCGATATCAAAGCGCTTGCGAAAGTTTTTACGGGTCTGGGTGTAGCAGATGTGATTGAAAATGAGTGGGTAGATGATCCTTATTTTGGTTTGGATATTTATGTCGCTGATATGACGAAGCCGATGATCATGTATGAGAACTGGCATCAGCCAGGAGCAAAAACAATCGTAGGTGATTTTGAAATACCTGCAGGGCAAGCCGGATTAAAAGACATACAGGATGCCGTGCACCATCTTTTTCTTCATCCGAATGTAGGTCCATTTATGGGCAGACAATTGATCCAGCGTCTTGTCACATCGAATCCGACTCCTGCCTATATTTCAAGAGTAGCAGCTGTATTTGCGGATAATGGTCAGGGTGAACGAGGTGACATGAAGGCTGTCATCAAAGCTATCTTATTAGATCCTGAGGCTCGCTCTTGTGAAGCTTTAGCGTCGGAAGATTTTGGAAAATTGCGGGAGCCATTTATACGGTATACGCATTTTACCAAAGCAATGCCCATGGAACAGATCTATAACAGGTACTGGAATGTTTCATATGGTTTTTATCAGGCAACAAATCAAATGCCACTGGCATCCAGAACTGTTTTCAATTTCTTCCTTCCGGATTATCAACCGAATGGAGCCATTGCTGAAAATGGTTTGGTCGCACCTGAATATCAAATACACAATTCTCGCACCAGCGTAGAATATTTCAACGAAGTCAATGACTGGGCCGTATGGGGATATGTAATGGATGATTGGGAAAATGAAAATCCTTATGTATCTGTCAATATCGATGCGCTGCGTCAGCTTGCCTGGGACCCCGAAGTATTAGTCAACAGACTGGATATGATGTTCACACATGGGAGCCTTTCACAACGCACGCGGGAGATTATCAAGGAGTCATTGTATCCAATGCATGAAGGTGATTTCAGAGAACAGCGGGTACGACTCGCCTTATATCTGATGCTGATCTCTCCGGATTATAATGTCATGAAGTAACCAGAAACCTCACAACGAAAAGATTTCAATACAAATGAAAATACGATTCAACGATTATCCCGTCAGTCGCAGGAAGTTTTTTGGGCAGGCGAGTTGTGCTGCTATCGGTGCGTCCACGCTGTGGTCATCTCTTGTCAACTTAAAAGGTTTTGCTGCAGCTGCTCTTGCAAATAGTACAACACTTCTTGATCCGGAATACAAAGCACTGGTATGTGTGTTTTTGTCGGGTGGAAATGATTCATTCAATATGCTGATGCCGCGCACCACGTCTGAGTATAATGACTACGCTGCCACAAGGTCTAATCTCGCCATCCCGCTTAATGAAATGTTACCCATATTTCCCGATAATGGTGGTGGAAGGTTGTTTGGAATTCATCCAAGTATGACCCGGAGTCAACAACTTTTTAATAATGGTAAAATGGCTTTCCTGTCGAACGTTGGAACACTTGTAGAACCCACAACACGTGAGCAGTTCTGGCAGGGAGAAGTTGGATTGCCGCTTGGTCTTTATTCGCATTCTGATCAGGGACAACAATGGATGACAGGTCTTCCGAATGCACGTAGCGCTACCGGATGGGGAGGCAAGGTCGCCGATCTGGTCAATGACATGAATTCCAATCCCAATATGTCCATGAATCTTTCATTGAGTGGCACGAATATTTTTCAGACAGGACAAAACACAATTGAATTCGCACTTGATCCCTACAATGGCAGCTCTGGTATCTATGGATATGGTGAGCATGATGAGTGGAATGTATTTGATCGTATGCGGACACGTGCCATCAACTCGATGCTGGATCATGAATACCAGAATATGTTTCAAAAAACATATGTGGATGTTGTGAGAAAATCACGTGATGGACACATCCAATTCCAGGATGCAATAGGTGGCGTACCTGAACTTCAGACAACGTTTACTGACAATTATTTATCACGCAGCTTCCAGATGGCCGCCTATTCAATGGCCGCACATGAAGCACTGAATATGAAACGTCAGATCTATTTTATCGAATACGGCGGATGGGATCATCATGATGAAGTGCTGAATACCCAGAGTGGTATGTTGATGGAATTGGATACTGCATTGGGCGAGTTTTCTGATGCTCTTGCGGAACTCGGTCTCGGTAGCCAGGTAACAACATTTACACTTTCTGAATTCAGCCGCACACTCACATCTAATGGTAACGGAACAGATCACGCATGGGGTGGAAACGTAATGGTGATGGGTGATAAGGTAAAAGGTAAAAACATCTATGGTGAATATCCAACACTCGCACTCGATTCAAATATTGAATTGGGAAGTGGTGTGTTAATTCCGCAAGTAAGTGCTGATCAATATTTCGCCGAACTGGCATTGTGGTTTGGTGTTGATCCTGGTGAGTTATCTACAATCTTCCCTACGCTGACCAATTTTTATCAGCCCGGTAGTGGTATGCCAATTGGTTTTTTAAACACGTAATCCCTGAACGCCATGACAAAAACTATATATCTGATCTTCGCGTGTATGCTTTGTGCACAAGTCGTGATTGGGCAATGTTATCCTGACAGGCACAGCACGAATTTTTATGATGGGTGGGTCTCCTGCGAGTCCGCACTGAATCCAAATACCGATCGCGGTAAGAGTCATTTCATCATGTATGATTTTGGAAAACTATTTGCGCTTGGACAAATGACCATCTGGAATAGCAATGATCCCACTCATCTCGATTGGGGTATGCGCGATGTGCATATTGATTATTCTGCTGATGGTATTGTATGGACAAGCGCAGGAACATTCACGTTCCCGCAGGCTAGTGGTCTTAGTACCTATGAAGGTGTAGTCGGTCCGAATCTGAATGGTATAGAAGGCCGGTATCTTCTCATCACGGCGATCAACAATTATGGAGGTGTATGTTATGGGTTGAGTGAAATGCATGTGGCTGGTGAAGAAATCATCATCTCTGATATTGATCCGGTAGCGGATCTTTCGTGTGTCGAAGTGTCCATGTTTCCAAATCCTTTTGCAGACAAGATGACCCTCGGGTTAACGCCCGGTTGCAGTGGTGAATTGCGGTATACGATCTATGATGCCTTAGGGAAAGAGATTGCTTCAGCGACAAGGACACTCAATGCAGGGAAAAATTCTTCCGTTGAGATAGGTCAAAGCCTTCCTTCAGGATCGTATATGCTGCACATTACATTTGGAGGTCAGTCGATCCAGCGAAGTATGATTAAGGTCAATAGATCTTAGAAGGGTTATGAGGTTTATAGGGTTATGTGGTTATAGGGTTTATAAGCATATACTCCAAACTAATCAATAGCTCACCTCCCTGCAAAGGCAACAATAATTGGAATGCGCAGCTTATTAAATTAGTCTGAATGGTACGCGCGGTTCGCTAAGGTTAATTAGTGTAAGCTGTCTAATTTGAGTAATATTCCTCTGGCCATTGTTATCAATTTTTCTTTAGAAAAACACACGCAGCAAGCTTTCTCATCGTATCTGTCCTTAAAAGAACGCAATTCTATTAAATAATTTTTATAGGCGACAGTTAAGAAATAATCGCCAGCTCCTGCTACCTCCAGATGGGCGGAATCACCCAGTCCTTCAATATCGCCTTCTTCTTTAGCTTTACCTTGCGAATCTACTGCGCTCCGGCTGACGCTGCTCCGTGAATATTGGGTAATCAGAAATACCACACTGGCAGATGATCCTGTATGACGATATGTGCGGCTGCAATTATTTTCTTTTTCAAAACTATCGGTTATGAGTTTTATGTCGACGCCACAGATCGACCTGACAGTTTCCAGAGGCAAAAGGGCATCGCAGTTCAGTACGATATACGTAGTGGCCTCCTCGGCCTTTATAGCTTCCTCATCTATGGCTGGAATGGCCAGTTTGAATAATCCGGGCAAATTGGAATCGGCAAAAGATTTTAGAAGCGCTTTGGCACTGACGGCTTCGCCTTCCAGCTTCGGGCTGTGATTCAGGATGATCGTAAATCTTGCATTTTTCAGGATGACCTGACTCATGGATCGCATTTTTTTTCCTGCTGCATCTCTGAATTGTTCAGTTTCCATTACCATCAGCCCTTCCGGAGAGGTGTAATTTTTCACGGTCTGAAATCCATCGTCAATATCTTCTGCTGGTTGCCCTTTATTAAATTGGTTTAATACTTTTGGATCATCTGCCCAGTCGGAAATTTTGATCTGACTACTTGCACCATCCTTAAAATAAGATTGCTGAACCCAATTGTTATTCTTTTCTACATTTTTGATTTCTTTGATTGTTGGCTTCCCGCTTATATCCAATCCAACAAATTTTTCCGGAAAATAGGAGGATATGGCATCGTCTGTCAACCGCCTTCCATTGGGAATGGTCTCGGCGGATAGCGACCCTTGAGACACACTGGTTTTATTTTCATCCGAAGCATCAGTATTACTACTCCCGCTTTGTTGTGCATCTGATCTGCAGGAAGCAAACAATATCAACAGGAAAATGAGTTTTATCCAGGTATAAGCAAATAAATTCATAGCAATTGATTTAGTAGATCTGAAAAATAATTTGAGTTCACGCTAATCTTTATTAATTTGGAATAACCAGTATTTCCACCCGGCGATTTTTCTGCCGGTTTTCGTCGGTATCATTGAGCGCCACGGGCTGATTTTCACCATAGCCCACTGTATCAAATGTATAAGATGCGGAAAGATTATTTTGTAGATAGCGTGATACTTCTTTTGCTCTGTTGTCTGACAGCGTTTTATTGCTTGCCGGGTCGCCCACATTGTCGGTATGACCTTCTATCACAATTCGGGCTTTTGGAATGGTTTTAATCGCATTGATAAGTTTTTGTAGTTCGCCGGAGGCATTATCTTTCAATTTGAATTTTCCCGTATCGAATAAAACGGCACTGTTCAAATTAAGACGAAGGGCGCCGCCAATGGCTGCCACCGCATCCACATCAGCCCCGGGTAGTGCGCTGTTAGAGGCCAAATCCGTCAAACGAACATAATTATAAGTTTCTCC
>JBBREG010000172.1:0-8195 GCA_038203125.1 Chitinophagales bacterium | reverse complement strand
ACACATCAGTATAGCATAAAAATTGCTGAGGAGGAATTAAGTCAACTCATTCCTGCAGTAAAGGATGTATTGGAAAAGGATCTGGTTGCATTGCGTATCCGATTGCAGCAAGCCGGAGCTCCCTATACGCCGAATATCATTCCTGCGATGATTGGTCAGTAAGATATGTTCCAAATTCAGGGATGATACTGATCTATTTTCGGAGGAATACGTTATGTTGATGATTCTATCGAAACGACATGCATGAAATTGGTATTTCTTTATCCGGGGGTGGCACAAGAGGGGTCGTACATATTGGTGCGCTAAAGGCACTCGAAGAACATGGTATTTATCCATCCATCATCGCGGGGACATCGGCAGGCTCTATTGTTGGTGTCATGTATGCCAATGGCTATTCCCCTGCTGAAATTTTTGCTATTGCCAGTGAGCGATCTTTGTTATGGATGTTTTCATTTCGAATGCCGACTAAAGGATTTGTGCGTCATACATTCCTCCGGAAAATGCTGAAGCGGTATGTACCTGCCGACAAATTTGAAGATCTTAAAAAACCATTGTACATCGCAGTATCCAACATGAATACAGGGAAAGCGGAAATTATGCATTCAGGCCCGCTCCATGATATCATTGTCGCCTCTGCTTCCATTCCTGTACTGTATGAACCCATTCGTATCGGAAGCCATTGGTATTCTGATGGTGGATTGCTGATGAATCTTCCGGTTTCACCTATAAGGTCATTAGCTAATTTTATTATCGCGGTGAACCTGATTCCAAGAAAAGAATTGAGTCAGGAAGAAGTGACTACGATATCCGGAATTGCCTCTCGAACGTTTAACCTGGCCGCCATTAATACCATTGAACCTGAGCTTAAGTTTTGTGATGTGGTTATTGAGCCCGAAGCTATTTACAACTTCAGTAGGTTTAATTTCACGAACATCAAGGAAATGTTTGAGATCGGATATGAAGAAGCGATTGAAATGATGCCACAGATCAAAGAAGGAATTGCAAAATGTGCTAATAACAGGCCGTCCGGTTCCGGATCAATTTAAATAAAGACCCCAGTCTTCTGTGTTGAGTATCTGAAGGTCAATATCTTCTTTGAGTGTTGTAGCTAAAGAAACGCCAACATACTTTGGGTAAATAGGGAAAGTTTTATGCTTGCGGTCAACAAGAACTGCCACTTCCAGCTTTTTAGGGATGACTTCCATCAGGGGTTTACATGCATAATAGATTGTGCGCCCTGTATTCGCTACATCATCGATAATGATGATGGTCTTGCCTTTCATGGATTCGACGCTGGTACTGACTTCGATTGGTGAGGAGAGTGGGCTGGCCGGATTGAGCTTGATCTCCACAAATTGGATTTTAATGTCCGTAATCGAACTTAGTTCATGCTCGATCAGGCGGGCAAAACAACTGCCATTGTTATTGATGCCTGCCAGTACGATGGTCTTTTCTTCGAAATTATTCTCAAGGATCTCGATGGCCAGGCGTTTGATTTTTTGGAGGATCTGAGGCTTGTCCAGTATTTTCATGGCAGACGGTGTAATTTGCTTGTGATTGAGGCATGAAAGTAGCCAGAGATGTGGAAAATTACTAATCTTTGTTTGACGCCATACACAGAAGCCTATGTTGATCAGCCAGATATTCTTTGTATTGATTTCCCTGGTGACGTTTTATTTCGCGGCCCGGGAGTTTTATAACATCTGGCAGAAGGTCCATTTAGGCAAACCAGATAAAATAGGTGGGCATGAAAATGTCCGGTGGAGAAATGTCCTCCTGGTCGCATTCGGTCAGCAAAAAATGTTTAAAAAATGGCTCCCGGCGATCCTGCACTTTTTTATCTACTCCGCGTTTTTGCTGACGCAGGTTGAACTCCTGGAGATTTTCATTGATGGCCTGACAGGCACGCATCGATTTTTTGCAACCTACCTTGGATTTTTCTACACGTTTGTCATCGGGATGATTGAAATATTATCAGCTTTGGCATTGGTGGCAACAGTCATTTTTCTGATTCGAAGGAACATCTTAAAAGTGCGACGATTCTGGAAAGCAGAGATGGTGGGATGGCCCAGTATCGATGCCAACCTGATCCTGCTCGGAGAAATAATATTGGTTGTGGCCATTCTCAGCATGAATTCTGCAGACACCATGCTGCAACAAATTGATCCAGAAAATTATCACAACACAGGTCGATTGCCTGTCAGCAGTTGGTTAGGTCCGTTGCTGATGAGCAACTGGTCCTATGACGGGTTAGTGTGGACAGAGCGAGTGGGGTGGTGGGCACATGTGCTGGTCGTCTATGCGTTCATTTTATATTTACCATTCAGCAAACATCTTCACATTTTCCTTGCATTTCCAAATACATGGTTTGCAAGATTAAAACCCAGGGGTAAGATGACCAGTATGCCCGAGATCACACAGGAAGTGAGGAATATGATGGGATTGCCTGTTGACAACGTGATGAACCCTGATGGAAATGCTGAATTTGGTGCAAAGGATATTCACCAGTTATCCTGGAAGAACATCCTTGATGCGTTCACGTGCACTGAATGCGGCAGATGTACTGCAGTTTGTCCTGCGAATCTTACAGGGAAGAAATTATCTCCACGCAAGATCATGATGGACATTCGCGATCGTACAGAGGAGATCAGTAAAAAAATAAATACAGGATCTGTACAATATATCGTTGCTGACAAAAAGCAGGAGGGAGTATTGGATGCATCTACATTTGATGATGGACGATCACTCTTCGATTATATTTCGGAGGAAGAGATTTATGCCTGTACCGCGTGTAATGCATGTGTGGAAGCATGTCCGGTAATGATCGATCCATTAGAACCCATTCTTGAGATGCGCAGATATCAGATCCTGATGGAATCCAAAGGTCCTGGTGAATGGCTACCTATGTTTAATAGCCTTGAAAGTGGTGGAGCAGTATGGCAGGTTCCTTCATCGCGCAGTCAGTGGACTGAACAAGTTGAAAAATGAAAATTGTATGACGGATGATTCGTTTGAAATAAAAACCATGAGTCAGTATGCTGCGGAAGGTAAAAAACCGGAGTATCTTTTTTGGGTTGGTTGTGCAGGGAGTTATGATGCACGTGCACAAAAGGTGAGTGTTGCCTTTAGTAAAATCCTTCATGCTGCTGGTGTTGATTTTGCCATTCTTGGTGATGAAGAAGTGTGCACCGGAGATCCGGCTCGTCGAGCAGGTAACGAATTTTTATTCCAAATGCTGGCTCACCAGAATATAGCAACGTTGGAGCAATACGAAGTCACAAAAATTGTGGCCACATGTCCGCATTGTTTCAACACGTTAAAGAATGAATATCCTGAGTTTGGTGGTAACTATGAAGTGATCCATCACACACAGTTGCTGGATTATTTAATTAAATCAGGTAAGATCACGATTGCCAATGGTACGGACCAACCGGCTGTCACCTACCATGATTCGTGTTACATGGGTCGTGTCAATGGTGTCTATGAAGTGCCTCGTGAGGTGCTCGCCGGGATCAATGCAGATCTGAAGGAAATGCCACGCCATCGAACGAATGGTCTTTGTTGCGGAGCAGGGGGTGCCCAGATGTTTAAAGAAGATGAGCCTGGTAAGAAGAGAATAAATACAGAACGAATTGAGGAAGCATTGAACACAGGCAGAAATACAATCGTCAGTAATTGCCCGTTTTGTCTCACCATGCTGTCAGATGGGATCAAAGAAGCGGACAAACAGGATGAGATCATGGTCTATGATCTTTCTGAATTAGTATTGAAACAAATGGAATCCAAAAGAAATCATAAGCTATCATGAGAAATTTGTTAGCCTTTCCGGATGAGTCACGGATCTGGATCTACCAGGCGGACCGTCCCTTTGAAGAGGATGATGTGATGAAGATCAATGACGAGATTGATGCGTTTTGCATGCACTGGACGAGTCATAGTAAAGACCTCCATGCGATCGGAGGTATTATGCATGATCAGTTTGTTGTCCTGGTAGTAGATGAGACCCAGGCCAGCACCAGTGGATGTTCGATTGATAAATCGGTCGCTTTCGTCAAAAGCCTTGAACGAAAGTATGACCGAAGCCTGTTAGAGAGAAACCGTATCGCCTGGCTCGATGACCGGGAAGAGATTCATACTATTTCGTTAGCTGAGCTTAGCAAGGAAGTTTCAAATGGCACTGTAACAATGGACACAAAGGTGTTCGACAACCTGGTGGCAAACCGGAAAGATTACATTTCACGATGGACTGTTCCGCTGGGACAATCCTGGATGAAAAAATTCACATAGGCATAAAGCAAAAATAATGTTTGGAAAAGTAAAACAATGGTTGGGCATAGAAGGTGTGAAAGTTGAGTTGGTCCTGCCGGAACAGGTGGCAGCCTCAAGTGGCGTGATAGAAGGCAAGCTTCGGTTTCAAACTATGCATACGCAGAAGGTAAAGAGCATCAAAGTAGTCCTGACTGAAAAGTATACCCGCGGCAGATTTAAGAATAAGCTTTCCGATCAGTACAAAATCGCTGAAATCGAACAGGCAGAGGATATCATCGTCCCTGCGGATGAGGCTGTAGAAATTGATTTTAGTCTGCCTTTCAACCTTGTCAAGTCCGATATGGATGAATTGGCCGACAAGAATTTTGTCTTCCGTAAACTGGTCAATGCCGCAAAGCTTGCCAATAATGTGAATTCAGAATATACCCTCGAAGCAGAAGCTGTGATTGAAGGAACGGCGCTCAATCCGTTTGATAAGCAGGTTGTCAATATTGTTTAGTTACGAATTACAAGTGACGTGTGACGAGTCCTTTTATTAACTTATCACTTACCGTTTTTACCGATCACCGATCACCGATCACCGAATACCGATCACTGAATACTGAACCGTTTGCCGAATACCGGTTACAATTAACTCGTCATTCGACACTCGTAACTCGTAATTGCATTATGGCTGAAGGATCATAGTGATTACAGAAACCAGGAGGTCAGCACATTCAACACTTACTTCACCGGTTGATCCTTCTGTTTCTTCTCAATGATCTGTCTGAGCTCCTCATCAGATTTTCCTAAATTTTCCAGGAGGAATTTGGCGGATTCTGCAAATTCGTTATTGGGGTATTTCTCCAGAAACTCTTCATAATAAATACGGGCATTTTCGTAATCTTTCAGGTCATTGTCATAGGTGAAAGCTTTCAGGAAAAGGGATGTGGAGCCTCTTGGATGTTGTGGGTATCGCTCAATGACCCAATCGTACAGAGTGATAGCTTTTGGAATGTCGCGGAGGGTTCGTGCAGTTTCTGCTGCCCGGTGGAGATATTCCGGTGCTGCAGGCAGGTTGGGTTGTGCCATGACGGCAGCTTCTGAGGCATCTACATACAGGCGGGCAATATTTTCATCCAGACGGTAGATGGAATCATTAAACATCCTGAGGCCAGTTTCTTTTAATAAAGAATCAACGGTCACATCCTTTCGTTCGACAAGTGCAGCATAGGATGCAGCTCGAGAATCATCTTTAAATCGTTCTGAAAAAGATCTGTATAAAAACTGCAGGAGATCTTTCTTTTGAAGTTTTTCAAGCAAACCGATAACATCCGCCAAGCGGTCATCAAGATCTTGTTGGTTGGGATATTCGATCATGTACATTTTATAGAATCCGAGAGCCTGGTTCAGTTGGTTGCGCTCCACCGATACCTTTGCAGCCCGGAGAACATATTTTGAGGATGTGGAATCTGCATGGCCATGATCTGCCATGTAATCACTGATAGCCTGGATATAAGCCTGAGCGGTGCTATCAGTTGGATTTGCTTTATACAGGGCCGCCTGGGTTTCGATGGCTTTTTCTTCCGTGTTTTGGTTGCCTTTGCAGGCGAGAAGGAAGGTAGTGAAGGCAATAAGGACGAGGATGCGCATGGGATATCGGTCTTTCAGGAGCAAATGTAAAGAATGGCAGTAGTTCCTATACCTTAATGAAATGCTAAGACTGAAGTTTTGCGAGTTTTTCCAGAATCCAGTTTTTGCTGACGACACCTTGGGTGGCATCTACTTCGTTTTGAAGTTTTTCTGCTTCAGTTCTATTACCATGTGGAATCTTTGCCAACTTTCTCACAATGCTTATAGTAGTTAAATAATGTTTTCGCCTGGTAGTAGGTAGTTCCTTATTTCGAACCAAATAAACTCTGAAGGCATCCAATAACGAACCTAAAGCTTCGATCTCATCAAGTTCATAATAACTTGCCATTAATAGGGTTTTCGAATTAAGGTTGTAGGTTATATCATCATATTCAACTGTGCTTAATAGCTGGATAACCTGTTGATAATTCTTCTTATAAAAATAAAGTTGAGCCAAATTGAACGAGATGGCGTTGTCTCTATATTTTGGTTCAAGGAGATTGCCTCTGGTTGTAATAAAGTTTTCAATCCAATCGAATTCTTTTAAGCGAAGACCTGCAGTAACAATATTTTTAAATGACCATGGTGTGATTTGACCCTTGACAAGGAGGAGCCCACTATCAAGTGAACTACAATATAGGTCAAATGCCTCTCTAACATATTCTTCTTCTCCTGAATTCATTCGTTTAATACTATAGTTCAAAGCTGCATCAATAATTTCTTTGGCTTCATGCTCCGGAAAAAGATGTATGTGTTTATTAATTAATTCCTTAAGATGGTCATAATGTAACTTATTTTCTGGTTCTCTATATGTTAGCAAAATTTGATGATATAAAACAATCGGTGGCACATCTGAATAATCATGATTTTCTACATGCTTAATAATCTCATTGATAAACAACATCTCATAATTTAGGGAAGTAAGATGTTGATGGTTCAGAATGGTACAATAATATCTCAGCTTTTCAGCCAGGTAAAAACGGTCTAGATTCAATGCTATACTTTCAATATTTGATTTGGAACTTCGTTCCGTGTGGCGCCGATTGATATAAAATTTATTTTGCTCAATTTCATATTGATAAAAATATAAAGAGGCAGGCTTGAGGCTTTGGTCTTCACTTAATTTAATAGCTGTTTTTAAAGCACCAGATTGCAAAATGTCCAGTTCTCTATCCTGGATTGCTTCAAGTAAATACTTGGCTTTATGAATGGGGTTTGATTCAAATGCTTCCTGGGCATAAAATTCTTCAACAAGTTTTAATAGATCACTCTGCAATTTCCTGAATCTGCCATCGTCATAGGGTTCACCCGGATAACAAATTTCCCATAAACGTTCTTTCGTTGGGGCGTCATGCTTACTTTTTAGATCCTCCTTGATCCATTCAAATAGGCTTATTAAAGCAGTATTTCTATTAAAATAGGGGCTTAGGACAAATCGATGAAGTTTGTTGAGCTCGTGACCCGAGAGTTGCACTAAAGCTTTGTACAGTTTCGAATCACGCATGGGCAAATACTTTATATAATTATATGGATTATGTAGAGTGCTGATTTTTAGTGTTAAAAATATAATAATATTATATATTCGTTAACTTAGTTTAAGCGGAAAGCACATTGCTTTTTGTTTCATTATATTGATTATCAATCATTTAGAGCTACCAATAAAAAAATATGTATTTTTCTCATTGTTAGTTGGCCCTGATGGATTCTCGTCGTATCTTGTTGCCGGAAAAATAAGCGATTGTCCTTTCTTAAAAACCAAAAATGAAGCATCTGTACAAATTACAGACCCTTTTGGTACTATTACTCTTGTCTGTGATCCCATCATGGACTTATGCTCAATTTTCTGAACCCATCCACATCAAAGTAAGAAATTCCGGCACAACCTATACAGATCAGTTTGCAGCAGCAACTGGCTATACAAATGAAATTCTTTCTGAATCAGCTCCACAACTTGGAACTGTGAGCCTTGTGGAAGGCGGAGGAAACACGCTTCAGTTGATCTATACACCTGTGGTTGGAGCATTAGGTACAAGCGAGATAATTATCAAATACTGGTCTGTTTCAGCTCCTATGCACCCTTTGACCAGGGTGTACATTTTTAATGTCGTAAATGAAATTGTCACAACTGGCGAAGACCGGTATGTTGTTGATGCCGGTGCTACTGATGTAATACTTGATGTCCTGGCAAATGATTCAGTCACCAATGGAGATCTGATCATAACAACCGTTTCCGTTTCCAATGACGGGGCATCAGTTGTTAGTGCAGATGGAGACGCCATCATTTATAATCCGACTTCAGATTTCACCGGCGATCC
>JBBREG010000171.1:0-8209 GCA_038203125.1 Chitinophagales bacterium | reverse complement strand
CATCATTCGGCAAAGAAAATGGAGGTTGCAGACTGAACTGGTAATCTAAAACGTTGTTGGCAAATGTACTTTTAGGTGATCGATTCATCAGGACGAAATTTAGCTGTTCTTTTGGACGAAATAAATCAAAGTTCACACGTCACCGGGAATTCATTTCACCAGGAGCAAGTCTGAAAACCATATGATGATTATTAAAATTTTAATGGCAGTCCTTTTTCTGGCAGATGTCAATTGTCAGCATCAAAAGGGAAATATTTTCAGTGAAGACCCAAAACTGGACCCGTCCAAATCGAATGTTACCCAGGAAACGGAATCAACAAATAGAAAGCGAAGCCTTGAGCAAATTTGTCTTTTACCCGGGATTTTAACTGAGTGTTCGGGCATGGTAGCACTGGATGCTAACACGCTGGTCGGCCAAAATGACAGTGGTAATAAACCAATACTGTATCTCTTTTCTCCCAAGGATCCTGAAACCGTAAAAACCGTAAAGGTGCTGGGTGTTGAGAATCATGACTGGGAAGAACTGGCAACAGACCAGGACCATGTCTATATCGGTGATACAGGCAACAACGCGGGAACCCGAAAAAACCTGATGGTGTATAAAGTCAAAAAGCAGGATCTGCTGACTAAAACTGAAGTGACCCCGGAAATTATCCGGTATTCTTATAAAGACCAGGTTTTTCCGACGGGCAAAAAACATAATTGGGACTGTGAAGCCTTTGTTTGCATTGGGGACAGTTTGTATTTGTTTACCAAAAATCGAGGTGATTTTCGCACAAATGTTTGCGCAGTTCCGAATACACCGGGGAAATATGTTGCTAAGGTGCTGGATTCATTTGATAGCCAGGGCCTGGTCACAGGAGCCGATTACATGTTGAAAGGCAATAAAGGCGAACTTGTGTTAATTGGTTATACGGGCAAGGATAAAGGTCATTTACCTTTTGTCATTCATTTTACGGATTTTGACGGAACAGATTTTTTTAAAGGGAAATCCGAACGCTGGGTGAATGACACCAATCTGCAGACTGAAACGATCCTGTTTCATACACCTGATGAAGTCTGGATTACAAATGAAGAAGAACATGGTGATGAAGGTTATGTATTCTCCTTAAGGCTCCGGTAAGTTCTGAAGTATCCTTGGAAACACTCAGATTATAAATCCTTTTATTTCCCATAATTGATATTATGTTAAATAGATAATATTTAGTCTATTCTAGTTCCTGGACTCAAATCCACCAGGTATCTTTTCATCCTGTATCCAACACTACGCCCGTGAAAGAATCTAACATCTGTCCAAAGTGTAAATCCTCGGATGTCGTGCACCTGCCTTCATCCAAACTAAATGCATCCAACATGTTCCAACTAGGAACTTGGGGAACTCATTACGGGTATTTTGACCGCTATGTTTGTACCTCATGCGGATATATGGAGCAATATGTAAAAATTGATCAGGCCAGCTGGTTAAAATGGATCGAAAAAATGAAGAAGGAAAATACTCTTGACTCTGATTTTGTCTGATTCAATAGTCTATCAAATCGAATTACAAAACTTCGATATTGTAGTTTCCTTTGACAGTCATATAACCTATTGGTTTCGCATTCAGATTTTCAGACAGAAGTATTTGCGTCACCTGATCACATGAGCCCGGATCCACGGCTATGAGTAGTCCGCCGCTTGTCTGGGGATCACACAGGATGTTTTTATAGGTCGACTTCCCGAGTTGGATCTCTTTACCATAGCTGGAATAATTCCGATGTGTTCCCCCTGGAATACAACCATTCTCAATGTAGTCAAGGACCGCAGCATGGATCAGGGGAATATCATTGTAAGTAATAACAGCAGTAGTTTCACTCGCTTTACACATTTCCATCAAATGCCCGGCAAGTCCAAAGCCAGTCACATCTGTCATCGCTGACACACCTTTCATTTTTCCCAACCGCTCCCCTATAGTATTTAGCATCTGCATCCAGCATGAATTCAAAGATTCATGGACCGGATCCAGCAATCCCTTTTTCTGTGCAGTTGATAATATCCCTATACCTAATGGTTTTGTCAGGAATAATAAATCTCCCGGCCGTGCTCCTCCATTCTTTTTAATGTTGACGACATCGACACGACCTGTTACAGCCAGCCCAAATATAGGCTCAGGAGAATCTATGCTATGCCCTCCGGCCAAAGGAATACCTGCCTCAGCGCATGTCACCTGTGCACCCCTGATTACTTCTCCTGCAACTTCTGGTGACAAGACATTGACCGGCCAGCCGAGTATCGCTATGGCCATCAACGGACTGCCCCCCATCGCATAGATATCACTGATCGCATTTGCTGAAGCAATTTTTCCAAAGGTGAACGGATCATCTACGATCGGCATAAAGAAGTCTGTCGTACTGATGATTGCAGTGCCATCTCCCAGATCCATTACAGCAGCATCATCACGTTCTGCATTACCCACTAACAAGCCTGGAAAAGTCACTTCGACAGGACGAACCTTGCCGAGGATGGTATCAAGTATCTCGGGTGAGATTTTGCATCCACAACCTGCTCCATGGCTATAACGTGTGAGATATACAGATTCCGATACCGGTTGTTGTGTCATTATAAATTTAAATTAACTAAATATGGTTAAAATATTGATTATTAACAAATTAAATACAATAATGTCCAGCTAATTTTTGCGCTGCCATCAGTATATCATCACATGCGCCCAGATGTTTAACCTGGCCTTTATTCCAGCTTTCAATCTGAAATGTATAGGTTTTATCATAGTACTTCAACGCAATATCAGCAGCAGTGCGCAGGTCATGTTCATCCAGTGCTTTCATCGCCTTTTGGAAATCCAAACCCCCCAATCTTTTTTTGATTTTGATAAAAGCTTCTTTCAGGATCTCAACATCTGTATCGTGAGAATAATACTGAATGACACGATCGAGTCGTACATCCCTGTTGACATCAATGCTGTACAAAACAGAACCCCTCATTTTCCACCAAAGAGTTTCAGGTATGTGATTGCGACCGATACTCCTGGATTCATTTTCCAGCCAGATGGGTTTGGTCTCATCACATTTTAAAAACGCTTCATAGAGATTATTCTCAAATTGTTCATTGGGCAATTGGGTGCCCTCTCCTATTGTTCCAAAAGCACTACCCTTGTGACGTGCTATTTTTTCAAGATCGATTACCTGTTGACCAAGATTTGATAATGCATACAGGATTTCTGTTTTACCGGATCCGGTACTTCCTCCTAAAATATTTAGTTGCAAAGGAGTTGAGGCAAAATATTCCAGGAAGGATTGCCTGTACGCTTTATACCCTCCTTTCAACCGTGACATAGGATGTCCGGAAAAATTAAACAGCCATTGCATCGCTTCACTTCGTTTCCCCCCTCTCCAGCAATGAATTATTGTTTCCTTTCCAGGTACGATCCGTGTTGTCAGATCATCCAGGTAATCAGCTAGTTTCGATCCGGCAATTCGTAGTCCTTCATCTAAGGCAGCTTGCGGACTCTGTTGCGTGTACAACGTCCCTACCCTGGCACGTTCTTCATCCGCGAACAAAGGAATATTAATAGCCCCCGGTATATGACCCGTGTGAAATTCACCAGGCGATCGCACATCAATGATCTGGTATTGTCGTACATCAGGCAGGAGATCCCGAATATCTGTCATTTCATGCATGCCACGTAAAGATACACCTGTATAAAAACAAAAAAGGAAGCTAACTTCTTAGCTTCCGTTAACAAAAGACCAGATTAGTATGAAAAAACTCTACTTTCGATTGTAAGGATTCCGTCGGTTGCGACATTATCAGAACGTCCGGAATGGTGCAATGGTACTGCAACAAAGGCCGAAACAACCAATCAATCTACTAATGGATCTTTTTCTTCGACAGAGTAAATAACACGGATGATCAGACCCGATACTGTTCGTTTAGTATTGCCATTGATCCTGGTACTGCATAAATAACAAAGCTGTATTATATGCATCATCATTCGCTCTGTGAGGTGTTCCTTCAAACTCAATCTCACTATGTTCCAGCGCTTTGAGAAGTCCAACTTCTTTACCTATTTGGTTCATGGATGCATACTGGGATTTCAAGTTGATACTCTTTGGGAGCATGCGAATATCAATGTCGTGTGCGCGACATTCATCTCCTATGATGACCATATCTTTTGCACCCCAGGTACATATTAGTTGTGGCTGATCGAGTGAATCCAGCCAGTCTAAAAATTCAGGAAATACAATATCAAATTTTTTAGCCCTGTCTACCTGGGTCTGTGTGATCGTGGTTAGTTCAGTACAGTATGTGGATAAACGTGGATGTTGCGTAGGTCGAATAAATCGCTGATACTGATCTACCCATTCCCTGTATCCATTGACACAGAAGGCAGCCAGTTCGATGACTTCCTGCACACGGTTCATATCATTACCCTGCCAGCACGTAGCCTCGAGGTCAAGAATAATAAAATTCATAGTTGTAGTACTTAGACTGGCTCCTGCAATTTATCCTGAGCTTCGTGGATCTTGTCTTGTTCCCAGTTGATCATATCCTCTAACCCATAACCGGATAAACGATTTTGATAATAGTAAACCAGAAGTGGATTTTTTGGAACTACATTATCCTGGTTGCCAAATTTTAACGGCAGTACGGCATGGAATGTACCGAGGTGTTTAATACCATGTCGTATTGCTTCTACCAATTCGAGTGTATGGAGTTCTGTCTGAATCCGGATTTTTCCTTCTTTCTCCATCTGTTTTAAGATGATCAGGAATTTATTATAGGTTTCCTTAAATAAGGGGTACGGAATGGATAACATATCAATGGGCAGGCGCAGCATGGCATACAAATCCATCGACGGATGAATTTTACGCATCAGTTGAAACGCAGTGAATGCTGCTAAATGGCTTGTAAGAGCTACATAATACCGCTCATAATTCTCAACTACCTTTTCCGCCAGCTTACGGGTATAAACGGATTCACGTTGGCGGTTGGCTTCGATCTTACCATGGAGTGAGAAAAATTCGCGGATATCTACAGTTTGCCCGCGCTCATCAACACTTCGTGCCTGTCCGTCAAGTGTATATCCCAATACATCAATTGGTTCACCAAAAGACAAATGAATCTCACTGGATTGTGAGAAAAACTTCCATGCAAATGAGAGAATGCTTCTGACGGAAAGTAGTTTTTTACCACTGCTTACATACTTTTCTTCACCGGTGGATTTGAGATGACTGCTGATAAGTGCCTGTGCCTCCAGTGTGCAGTGATAGCCAATGATCATGGGTACTACAATGATTTTTTGATCACGTCCACTTTCATAAATCGAGCGCTGAGCCGACAACAATGAATTAAGCAAACCATATTTTAATTCGCGTTCTATCGCCCCTGAACGTGATCGTGTACCCCCGGGAAAAAACAAACTATTGGTACCACGTTCCAGCATCACCTGAGACATAAACTTGAGACTGTCCAGGTAGACAGGATTTTTCTTTCGCCTGTCAACCTTATATGCGCCCAGTCGGGTCATATAAAAAGCAAATAGTTCGGACTCATATAGGTTAAGTCCTGCGCCGTACGAAAATGCGGGTAGCCCTACTACGGAGTCCAGTGCATACCCGATCATGATGCTATCGAGATTGGAAAGATGAGTAGGCAGGATTACGACTGTGCCATGTTGAAACATATTTCGCACGTGAGCCACATCTCCGTGTAACCGGATTCGCTCATACAACTGTAATCGTGTGCTCCATAACCGGCGAAATTTTTTTCCAGCTGCAGCATTCAGCAAACGATTAAAAAATATGGTTAGAAATTTTCTTGCAAAAAGAAAAGTACTCTCTTTAAAATTACCAGCGATCTCGGTGGTATACCGGTGTATGATACGTTTGAGCAGATCGATATTGTTCTGCTGTTTGACATCGGGTTTATTTTTTTCATTCGAGGTGACTTCGCTCCGTACACGTTTCCAAAATTGCTCTTCATTTGGAGGATCTACTTTCCAGGGATTCTCTTTCAGGCGGATCAATTCAAGATAACTAACTCTTGATATCAGGTCACCGATGCGATCACCGTGTTTTTCAAGGATGTGTGCGAGCGTCTGTTCATCCACAGTCTCAATAAGACCATCCCTGTCCTCATACAATTTGTGTATGGGCCAATCCTTTATATCGGGCATCAGGGGTGGATAGATCTTCATATGCTTTTTCACAGGGCTTGACTCTTAAAAATTTCATTCAGGTTATGGATGTAATCCAGGATTTCCTGTCGTCCTAAATCCTTGACACTGCTTGTTACGATGGTTGGAGGCATGGCCTCCCACTCGGTGAGCATAGCTTCCTCATAGGCAGCAAGGGAATTCTTAAGCTCCATGGGCTTCAGTTTATCTGATTTGGTATAGAGGATACAGAAAGGAATACCTTTTTCACCCATGTAGTTCATAAATTCCCGATCATTCTCAAGCCGCTTGTGCCGGATATCGATGAGGAGAAAGGTACAAACCAGGTTTTGACGCCCCATTACATATCCATCGATCATTTCAGACCATTCACCCCGGGTGGTCTTTGATATGGCTGCAAAACCATATCCAGGCAAGTCAGCCATCATCCACGGTGATTCTTCAGTAACCTTAAAAAGGTTAATTGACTGGGTTTTACCTGGTTTTTTTGAGGTGCGGGCGATTTCATCTCTTCCCGTTATATAATTAATGATCGAAGATTTCCCGACATTCGACCTCCCGATAAAACAGTATTCAGGTTCTGGCAGCATGGGGCATTCGCTTACGCTCTTATAACTGCCTACATAATGGATGTCTAGGGTGGTTTCCTGCATGATACAAAGAGAGTAAGTATTAAATCGGGGTTAAATTTACAACGATAAGCCCCTGTGACGTAATCCGGATGTAATTAAGGCGTTACTTTTGACATAATGAATTAATATTATATGCATACCAAGGCGCTGTTGATGAAGTTTGTATGGGTAATGGGGATCCTTTTTGCGGGCAATATGTCCATGCAGGCACAGATCCGTCCGGGTATTAAGTTTGGCTTATCTACGCCGGATGTCCAACCCAAAGATTTTATAGTCATAGATGATCAGGGTGTGGATCTATATCGCGTTTTTGTAGATAAAGCGAGATATGGATTGCATGGAGGTATATTTATTCAAATGCAGTTGGGCGGATTTTTCATTCAACCCGAGGTGTTATATAATTCCACTAATTTCAAATATGGTATTGATTCATTGACCAATGGTCAGGGTACCCATTTATTCACGGATACGTATCGGAACATTGATTTTCCTGTTATGCTGGGATTAAAAGCAGGTGCTGTACGTCTCGGTGGTGGCCCTGTAGGCCATCTCTTTCTGGATAGTGATAGTGGCTTTGGGGAATACAATGGCTTTGATCCGTTTCTGGAAGATTTAACCTGGGGATGGCAAGCCGGCATAGGACTTGATTTCTGGAAATTGCATATAGATGTACGATATGAAGGCAATTTTTCGAAATTAGGAGATCAGATATCATTCTTCGGTGAAGAATATGATTTTGCAACAAATAACAATCGGTTGATAGGCTCCTTCGGTTTTTCATTCTAAAAACATCAGGGTTTCCCATATATTTAATTTTCAGGCTGGTTATCAGGTATGTTAAATATGTGAATAAATTGCTTTATCCTTCTTCTCTGGCAAACAATTAGGGGGTTATTGTACTTACATATTTGAGAATCATCCTTAATCGACCATCCAATGAAATATATATTAATCCTTGCAGCTCTCGTAATATGCTCAATGGCGCGCATTCAGGCTCAGAATGTCAACCTGACATTTAGTGCCGGTGTATCACCACAACAAAATCCTGAAGGACACCACATCTTTGTCAACCGCTCATCGGCTCGCGATGAATTCACATTTGATCTGGCACAGGTGAAAGCTTCATACTATATAGGTTTTGGTGCGAAGTATGATTTAAATCCGTTTTTTATTGCTGCAGAGGCACAGTACAATAAACGTGATTATATCTATACGATCGCTTATACATTCCCCGGCTTTGGAAGGTCAGAACAAACTGAATTACTTACAGAATCTATGAATGTTATGAATCTACCCCTCACCTTAGGCGTAGACCTTGGAATAGTGGAAGTAACCAGTGGATTTTTACCACAATTAATTTTGTCAAACAATTCTGATCTGGCAAACCTGAGTGGATATTCACAAA
>JBBREG010000170.1:0-8210 GCA_038203125.1 Chitinophagales bacterium | reverse complement strand
ACTGGCTCATAGGCTGTGGTCTCATGGTAATAATAGAAGGACCTGTCTTCAAGGATCCAGTCCTTTGACACATTATCATAGGCTAGACTGGATTGCGATGCAAGATGCTCATCCTTGAATTAATCAGAAGCGTTCAACGTTCGCTCCAAGCCACCATGATCAGTTGCATTCGATTCTTCTCTCTTCGAAACACGCTCTTCGACATTATATTCGTATCCAATGAATTGAGTAAGTTGCCAGTCAGGAGACTGAATGCCCACTGGGGTAGTATGAATGATGATTTTTAAATGAAGAATGAAAATCGAAGCGCAGCGGAGATCCCGCGCGTAGCGAAGCCGTAAAGCGGGAATGAAAAATTGATAATTGATAATTGATTCGCTGGTCCCTGAGCCTGTTGAATTAAAATGAAGTAGAATTCGACCGGGTCCCTGAGCCTGTCGAAGGGCAAAGGGCTAAGATCTCTCCTCCCTCCGCCCCCTTGCCCTCCGCCAATCCGTTATTCTTCCCCTCCCTCGGGGTATTTTTCCCGACCGCAGCATCGCACCTTTGCAGCATTCATTAGCATAAAACTTTTAAAACATGAGAATTTTATCTTTTTCCCTGAAAATCATCCTTTTGGCCCTTGCGCCATTGGTGATGTTCAGCAGTTGTGATGACGATGATCCTAAACCGGATACAGCCACCATCCACGGTACGATCACTATGGAGAATGCCAGCACATGGGCTGTTTGGCAAGACAGTGGAGAAGTCCAGCTGACCGTCTTCCCTGAATTTATAGATGCAGCACCTCCTGCAGGTAAAGGCTGGGGACCGATTTCACCAAATGTTCTTTATTCAGGATTCCCTGGTGGCACATTTGCCCTGAGTGCTCCAGTTGGCATTCAAGTTCTGACCTACGTGCCTGGCCAAACAGAATACCATTATGAAATAGAAGTCGATCCGGGAACCTATTCTGCCCTTGCCCTGGGTTTCAGGCATGATGGTGTTTCAGATCCCAGTTTAAAGACTGCAACATTAGGTGTGCATTGGAATACGCCTGCTACGGTCAGCCATGGCATCGTATTGAAAGTAGATATAGGAGGAGGCCAAATCGTTACACTTTTCAACTACCCTGCACCTTCTACCATCACAGTGGAAAAAGGCGATAATGTCGAAATTAACTTCAAAGCTGATTTCTCTTTTGTAAATCAGTGGTATCAATAAAAAGAATAGTTCTTTTTTGTACAGGCCTTCTCCTGTTCTCCATCCATGTATCCGGACAATGGACCATTTCCGGAAAAGTCATAGATGCAGCATCAGGGGAAGGCTTGTCTTATGTAAATATCACCTTTATCGATGGCGCCACTTTCAATACGACCAGTGATCAGCATGGCGCCTTCAGCATCGCAGGCCTGACAGAGCCCTTTTATAAGGTCATGTTTTCCATGATCGGTTTTCAAACCATACATCTCGATAGTATCACTGCGGATGCTGATCCGATGCACATCGAGATGCAACCAGAATCCTATCTCACCAAAGAGGTAGTCATATCCGCTTCCAGAAAATCACAGAGTCTTAACCTCGCTCCTGCCAGCGTAGGTCTGGTCACCAGGAAACAAATGCTGCAAGCGGGTACTAACTCATTTGATGATGCTTTCAATGGCATCAATGGTATCACCGTCACTCGCTCAAGCAATGCAAATGTGCAATCATTTTCCATTCGTGGTGCTTCAGAAGTAGCAGGTGGAGGTATCGGCAATCGTGTACTGCTCTTGCTCGATGGCAGGCCAGCCATCACCCCTGAATCAGGAGGAGCACTATGGAATCTCGTTCCCCTGGGTGCTATTGAAAGAGTAGAAGTCATCAAAGGTGCCTACTCATCCCTCTATGGATCAAGTGCTATGGGCGGCATCGTCAATGTCATCACGCGAACACCGGACACCGCTTCCCATTCTGACCTTAATATTCACTACGGAGCTTATGGTCCTGCACCCAATTACACCGGGTACAAACGATACAATGATTTTTATGGCGTTGAATTTATCACCAGCCGCAAACTCAACAAATGGTCTTATTTGTTTGATTTTGCAGGAAAATCTAATGATGGTAACAGGGAACAATCATCCTTCAACCTTTACAACGGGTATGGGAAATTCAAATTTGATTTCTCTCCTAACCGAAGTTTGCAAGTATCCGCGATGTACAATGATATCTTTAATGATACTCCGGCCACTTGGCTGAGCACTACGGAAGCATACTCAGTAGCAGATTATAGAAAGGATGACACCCAGCATCGTCGCGAATGGAATGGAGATGTATTCTACCAGGCCTTTGCACGATCCAATGTGAAATATTCAACACGCTTCTATTATTATGGCGCGGCTACAGATTACGTATTCAATGGTGATCCCGATAACGACAGCACCAATGTCAACAGGGGCAAACAATACGTTGACAGCCTAAAAGTATTGGTACATCGCATCGGCAATACATCACAGATAGATCTGAGCCTGGGCGACATACATTATCTGATTGGTGGATTTGATCTGCAGTCTGATTATATCAATGGCCAGCCAGACACAGTACTTTATGGAATACATCGTGCATCGAATATCGGTGTCTTCATGCAGGACCAAATGACATTAAGTGATCGGCTGACACTGACTGCAGGCTTACGTTACGACTACTACAATATCAAGGGTACTTTTATGGAAGGCAATGTCAATCCAAAGATTGCCGCCGTCTACCAGGTCACCACTAAAATATCTGTTCGTTCACTCCTTGCCAGGGCATTCCGGAACCCTTCCATCTCAGAACGGTATACCAAATTCGAACAAGGCGGAGGATTGCGTTTTACTACAAGTCCGGACCTCCGAGCAGAAAAACTGACCTTAAGTGCGGAGGTCGGTACCATCATCAACATCAAGCCATTCCGTTTTGATATCGCGGTCTTTTATAATAAATACAAAGACCTAATTTATTACGAACAACGTCCGACACCTGATGGATCATTCCTATTCGAAGTAGTCAATCTCAACAAGGCGATCATACAAGGCTTTGAGATCAGTGGCGAATACGCCCCGATAAAACAACTCTCCATCCAGGCAGGCTATACCTACCTGGATGCAAAGGATATCTCCGACGAAGCCATCAATGATGTGCTGGCCTACAAATCCAAACATCAGACCTATTTCAATATACTGGCCACCCACAAGCGATTTCAACTCTTCCTTCAGGCACGTTCGCGCAGTCGCATTGACGAAGTCTTTATTTACCCGGGCAGTGAACCTACCGGCTATATTCTATTTGGAGGAAAGATCTCTTACACCTTCTCTGACAAGGTTTCTGCCTACTTCAAATTGGATAATGCCACTGATGTTCAGTACGAAGAGATCGAGCGTTATCGAATGCCTGGTAGGAATTTTATGGTGGGGGTGAATATGCAGTTTTGATTTCAAGTTAATTACCTTCCATTCATAGGAAAATAAATCAAGGTGTCCATCACAGTATCTACATATTTATAAAATCTAGTCTACATATTTAATTTTGCTCATCTTTTCAATGAGGTCTTTCACAACCTGTATATCAGCAGGGCTGAAATCCGCATCCGTAATTTGAGCATAACCTTTGTAATTATAATGTGCAAGGAGTGAATCTATGGCAGTCTTGCCATAAATCAATTCTTCAAAGGTCAGCGTGTTTTTACCCGGACCAATTCCAATTATTTGATAAGGCAAATACTCAATATCAGGATAGAGAAGACTACTGGAACGTATATTAGGAATAGTATCATTGATAATGACTGTATAGTAAATTTCAGGAGAGTGCATAGTAAATTTCAACGAATCGCAACTTGAATTTAATTTAACTTCGTTGCACAAATCTGCGACATCGCCCCTACATTCATCGATTGAATAGGTAATCGAATCATTGGTGGTGTAATAAGTTTTGGATTGATCTATATAACATGTAAATGTTGATTCTCTCTTGGCGTAGTCCATCTCTTTTATACAACCGGTAAAAGCCTTAATATCAATGCCCGGATCCAATATTTCTATGAGTGTATCCCTACCGTATTGTATAAAATATTTATACGAAACTGTTGACAAACCTGGTATACTATAATGAATTTCAGGCACGATTTCTCGAGTCCTGGAAAAATCTATTCGCATTGAATATAGGGCTGCCCGATAATTATCCTTATCCAATTTCGAATTGGTTGTGATTGGAATATTGTATATCAGATCAAACCAAAGTATAAACAATATAAGCGCCTTCATTTACCAATTAATTAATAGCCCCCAAAGAATAGTATTATAGACAATCGAAAAAAGAAAATACAGATGCGTATGCAACGACTGCCATATTCCCAGGCGCAGAAAGATCCCCAAAGGATTGGAACAGGTGCATTGCCTCAATGTCCGCCTCCACAGCATAAAAGAAACAAGGTACAATCCATTGTTGAGAACCTCCATATAAATCATCAATTTCATACGCCAATGAAAAACTAAAAGATGCTTGTGTTAAAGTATTTATCAATTGACACCTATGAACAGGTGTAATTAGACTATTGGTTGGCGCAATAACACTAATTCTACTTTTGCCGTTATTGATTAATTGTTGGATTGTTTCTTCTGCCTCTTCGTTTTCAATTGCTTCATGAACTGAGTCCAATACAATATATAGAAAGTCTAATTCGAAACTCGTCCACCCGGCATCTTCTAATAAGTCTTCGTTAGTAAATCCGTCATTAACAACATAGTATGGCTTAGACAAGATTAATGTATCACTGTCCATTAATAAGTCTTCAAAATCTGAAACTTCCCCGGTAAAATCAAACCACCTTCTAGAGGCAAAATCCATAAAATCAACAGGATCAGAAACGTAAATTCCTGCGCTATCCATATAATTGTCAAATATCCAAAGAATATATTCATTGTGCAACTCAAAAACCGAGTCTGGCCACACCCCATCGCCAGTTCTCGGCTCAATCTATTTAGTAGAATCAGAAATCACTTCTTGATTCTCAGCGCAAGAGAAAAAATTGATGCAAAACAATAACAAACAACATGAATACGTTGTTAAAAGCAAAATACGAAAATTTTTCATGATATCAATCTTTAGATGAAAAATAAGTTACATACCGAATTAAATCACCCTTCACCTGAATATGCCAAGCAGACATATTAGTTTACTTAATCCTTCCTGATCTGAATTATTGTCTTTACATCAACTACAGTCCCTTAGAGGAAAGATATATACCATTTTACAAAGATAATGATAACTCCTTCCACTGCCAAAATCTGGCAGTGAACCAATTATTTCAAAAATATTTTCAAAGCATTCCATCCTTCTTTTTATCCCTGACCAGAAGGAGATCAGGTATTCTATACGCACATTGGTAATCATACGAGCATCGAATCCTATTAAATATAATACACACTCCCCTATCCTTGAGCTCCTCCAGTATCCTGTACAGGGATCGCTCAGACAAGTGTAATCTTCCTGCAAAAACTTTTGGAGTGCCTGTGCTCTTATGCTCTATGTGAAAGTGAATTTGCTGCAGTAGGTTTATTTGGGAGAATAGGTTCATGATATTGCTAGTTTGGAGGATTACAGTTATGGATCATTATTTTATTATCCATCGGACGTTCGCTGGTAGTGATTTAGATACCAGTGGCCAAAACTCGTATAGGTGGCATCCGGAATACAATGAAGAAGACCATTCCAGATACTATTAATATTCCGGAAACAAGATGTTTGAAGGTTTTTGCGAAAGTGGATACCCAAGCAATACTTGAAGGAAAATGGCATAAGCTTTTCAGCCCCCCCCGTAGAATGGGGTGAAAGCAGAAAGGGTCTTCGTTGATGGCAGCAATGCCGTGCACGATTCACAAACCCCCTTCAATAAATATACGAGGAGGATACCCAGAGGAAGGTCCTCTGGTATTTGAAATATGATTTGGTGTCTCATATTTGATTTATTGGTTCTCACTATGATGGACTTCTCACCATCTGCCACTAATCTAATATAGTGTTTTTAAAATGAATGACTTTTGTATTCTGTTCAGCATCCTTCCACTAGCGATTAGCCAGCAGCTTAATGTAAAATGAATATTTTTTTCTGCTTCCGTGATTACCGTAGGATGTACCTACGTCGGTGTGTCAGCAAAAATCCGTTTTGCGTTTTCGATGTTTACTGCTCATTTCGCGCCAAGTATACATACGCAAGTTAAAAACTTGCATACACTTCGACGTAGGTACAACCTACGCCGAACAGAGGCTGAACGGGACATGTCCAACTAAATAACTCAAATCGAATCTAGCAGGAACGCGACACTTTGTGTTACTAAGATTCATCAGCCTCATCTGGCCTCTCCAATACACCAAACCCATTTTTTCGCGCATCCACCTCATTCATCATACTGACCGCAATCATACCTGTCAATGATCCTCTGATCAAGACATAGATAAATGCCTGTCCCTTCATTTTTCTCACTTTTTATAGCTAATTTTGCGCCTCATCGAATGTAACTATGTCAAATTCAATCGATTACGTTGCTATTTTTATCCAATTTCTGGTTGCTCTAGGATTTGTTGGCATTGTACTGGTGACGATACGCTTTGCGGGCCCCCGAAGGCTGACAAGTGACAAACTTGTAAACTTTGAAAGCGGTATCGAAAGCGTAGGCAATGCCCGGATCCCTTTCTCCATCAAATACTTCCTGACCGCCATCCTTTTCGTCCTTTTTGACGTGGAAGTGATCTTTATGTACCCCTGGGCAGTCAATTTTGAAGCATTGGGCATGGTTGGATTTGTCGAAATGGTGCTCTTTATAGGTACCCTTTTACTTGGGTTTGCTTACATTATTAAAAAAGGTGCATTGAAATGGGACTAAAAGTATGGTGAGGTAAAACCTCTTACCTCCCGACTCTGTTCCAAATATGTAAAGATTTAAAAATACCCGCTGAGAAATGACGACTGATATCAAAAAAACAGATGTAAACCTTGTCGAAGCGCCTCCCGGTCATCAGGGCGAGGGATTTTTCGCGACCTCAATAGAGAAAGTAATCGGACTCGCACGTGCCAATTCCTTATGGCCACTTCCCTTTGCAACCTCTTGCTGTGGTATCGAATTTATGGCCACGATGGGTTCCAACTATGACCTCGCCCGCTTTGGATCAGAGCGAATGAGTTTTTCCCCACGGCAAGCTGATGTGCTCCTCGTAGCAGGAACCATCGCTAAAAAGTTAGGCCCTGTTTTAAAACAAGTATACCTCCAGATGGCCGAACCGCGCTGGGTGATCGCTATCGGCGCCTGTGCCTCCAGTGGAGGGATATTCGATACATATTCAGTATTGCAGGGTATTGACAAGGTCATTCCGGTAGATGTGTATGTTCCCGGTTGTCCCCCACGCCCCGAACAGATCATCGATGGGATCATGAAAGTCCAGGAACTGGCCAAAAATGAACCGCTGCGAAGACGTAATTCGCCTGAATATCAAGCATTACTTACCTCATACGGCATACAATAAGATCATGGCAGGTATTACAAACGAATTTCTGCTGGAACGCTTACAACAGCAATTTGGTGAAAAGATCATAGGAGTGGAAGAGACGTTTGGCATGTTGTCTTTAGTCGTTGACGCGGGCAGTATACTGGACATGCTCACATGGCTTAACAAGGATAATCTCTTAAAATTTAAGTTCCTGACCGATATCTGTGGTAGTCACTATCCGGACCTGAAAGGTGAGGAACTATGTGTAATCTACCATGTGCAGAGTATGGAAAACAATGTTCGGCTCAGATTAAAAGCTTTTCTCCCTGTTACCCATCCGGAGATTCCTTCAGTCACTTCATTGTACAGTTCGGCCAACTGGATGGAACGTGAAACCTATGATTTTTATGGAATCATTTTTACTGGTCATCCTAACTTAAAACGAATCTTGAATGTCGACGAAATGGATTATTTCCCTCTCCGTAAAGAGTTTCCATTAGAAGATGCGGCGAGGACAGACAAAGAGGATCAATATTTCGGTCGCTAAACGTAATTGAACAGGAAGCCATCAACAATAAGCAAGGACAAATCAACATGGACCAGACGACTCTTAAAGAAAATAAAAATAAGGCTGTGGCTTCCGAGGCAGTAGGTGAAGATGATTTACATATTGAATACACGACCCTCAACCTGGGGCCCACCCACCCTGCTACACACGGTATCTTTCAGAA
>JBBREG010000169.1:0-8249 GCA_038203125.1 Chitinophagales bacterium | reverse complement strand
ATCGTACAGTGCTGTTAAAAATGTCGTTACCACTGGTACCCTGAAGGAAGATATTTAACTCAATACCTTTCCATTCCAGGTCACCCGTGAAGCCATACGTAACATCAGGTGTTGGATTCCCAATATAAGTTTGGTCATTAACATCTATGACACCATTGCCATCGAGATCCTTAAAGCGTATATCACCAGGTGCCGTTTCAGCATTTTGAAATGCGCCTGCTTCTACTTCTTCCTGTGTCTGAAATATTCCATCCGTGACGTATCCAAAGAAGGACGCAAGCGGATGACCCACATCTGTCTTGGCCGCATTGGCATTAGCCGATTGCACATATCCTGAAAAAACTGGCTCACCACCAACACCCAATCCAGTCACTTCACTTTTCAGTAAAGAAATATTTCCGCCAACCGAATACCGAAGCGCGTGATCTATGTTCCGATATCCAAGTGAAAACTCGAAACCTCTGTTTTCAGCGGTTGCAATGTTTTGAATCGGAGCTGCTGTACCCGCCACCAGAGGTATCGGTGCGGCATATAACATGTCCGATGTTTTTTTGATGTAGTAATCTGTCGTAAAAGAAATACGACCTTCCATCGCCTCAATATCAAGACCAATATCAGTCTGAGTGCTGGTCTCCCACTTGAGATCCGGATTGGCTGCATTGAGTGCTACGCTTCCATTTGTAATGGTTTCATTCGGACCAAATGTGTAATTCTGTCCACTGGATACAACAGTCGTAAAACTATAATCACCAATGCGGTCATTACCATTCTGACCCCAGCTGGCTCTGAGTTTTACAAAACCAATATTTTCTGAATTCCAAAAATCTTCATGGCTTATGATCCAGCCTGCTGAAAAGGATGGGAAATAACCATAGCGGTTATTTTTTCCAAAACGTGAGGAACCATCAGCTCTGAATGTAGCGGAGAATAAATATCTGTCATCAAACGTATAATCTGCTTTTCCAAAATACGAAAGCAACGAAGACTCATTGGCCGTCTGCCAGGCACTTTGCGAAGCAATCGGATCAATCGTATTTCCGATATACGCATCATCCGGATCATTGGATGGAAGATTCGTATTAGCTCCTCCACTTCCATCATACCGGTTATTCAGCGCAGTGGTTCCTCCGATGAGCGTCAGTTCATGTAGTTCGTTAAATGTATTTTGATACGTAAGTACATTTTCAAGTTGCACATTGCGCCAGTTGTTGTTGCCGACATTCACACTGTTCGTAACACTTTTCTCAGCAGCCGGAGCTTCGCTGATTTCAGGAATACTACTCAGATCAAACCTTGGATAAAATTGGCGCTGGATCGCAAACGTCATATCCAAACTGGCAGCCGTGCGAAATGTAAATTTATTTCCAAGCTTTACATCTCCATAGATGCTTCCTACAAACCGATTGCTTCTCCATGTATTATGTGTTTGTTCAATGGCATTAACTGGATTCGCAATATCTGTATCGGCATAATTGGAATAGGCATAGGTACCATCCGCTTTTCGAATGGGTGTTGTTGGATCCATATTCAGCGCCCGGATGACCGGAGAATTGTATTGTGTATTTTCTCCCAACGCATCACGCTCAAACCAGGTGAATCCCAAATTATTACCAACCGTCAACCATTTTTTTAAATCATGACTTCCATTCAAACGAATCGTAGCCCGTTGAAAATTGGCCTTATCACCGCCAATAATTCCATCCTGTGAAAAATAATTTCCCGATAAGGTGAATGCTGATTTTTCTCCACCACCCTTGATCGTTAATTGATTACTTGAGATCGGCGCATGTGTAAATATGGCTTCCTGCCAATCTGTACCCACACCTAACGCAACAGGGTTTGCAAATTCAGGAAGCGGTGCTTTTCCGGCCGCCACATAAGCTTCATTCTGGATCGTTGCATATTCACGTGCATCCAGCAGATCGAGCAAACGTGCAGCACGCTGCATGCCAAAGAAAGCATCATAGCTTATGCTGCCTTCCTGATTTCTCTTACCACTTTTTGTAGTTATAAGGACTACACCATTCGCACCCCGGGAACCATAGATCGCAGCAGAAGCAGCATCTTTTAACACGTTGATCGATTCGATATCATTCGGATTGAGATAATCCAGACCCTCCACGGGCATTCCATCGACAATATAAAGTGGATCACTATTGTTGATCGTACCCGCACCGCGCACTGTTACGGTTAGCGCACTACCGGGCGAGCCTGACACCTGTGCAATTTGAACACCTGCGATTCTTCCCTGCAGTGCCTGCTCAACACGAAGGATGGGTTGTTCACTGATTTCTTCAGCCGTAACGGTAGAAACGGCACCACTGATGTTGGATCTTTTTTGAACACCATATCCGGTAACAACCACCTCGTCAAGCAACGAGACAGTTTCTTTCATCACTACATCAATCGTACTCCGACTACCGACTTCCAATTCTTGTTCTGCATAACCAGTATACCTGACCACCAGGACCGAAGATTCATCCGGCGCGGTGATGGAATACTTTCCATCAAAATCGGTTACGGTGCCGATGGTAGTTCCCTTTACATTTACAATAGCACCAATAACTGGTTCATTATCAGGGAGCGCTATAACGCGGCCATTGATGACAAACTGAGCATGGGCTGAAATAAAGCAAGAGAAAAAAAATAAAAACAGTATAAAACGCATGTATAACTTCATGACATTCCGGAAAATTTGAATTGATCAGTGTAGAGGTTTAGGAAGTGTCGACAATGAATCCCCGCAATGCTGGTTGTAGAAAATACATTCTCACAACCAACACTGCAGGCAAATCCTCAAAGATTTCACTTCACTAACTTCCGTGTGTAATAACGATCTCCTGCCCTCACGGTAACAAAATAAATACCCGAAATAAGGTGGCCAGTCTGTAATGAATACGCATTGTCATACTCACCTAATCTAAATTGATCAAGCGTCTGTCCAAGGGTATTTGTAATCGTTATTTGTTTTTTAATCCGGATATGATCCCCAAACGTAAGTATCGTCACTCCAGCTAATGAAGGATTACCATCCAGTGCAAAGATGAACTCATCTTTGATCAGGTTTTCATCACCTGTAGTGCATTGCGCATTGTCAAAGCATGTACCAAAGCAAGTGCCAAGGATCGTATCGTTCTGAACAGCCGGCAAAAAGCGATCATTAAAATTATTTGGATCGCCACATTCCAAACCTGTCAGATCTTCTTTACAACTGTAGTCAGGACACGGACCATTTGTAAATGTATAGTATGAACTAAATCCTCTTGCACGTGGAACAGTTATTTCATATACACCATCCAGATCATCATCAGACATCTGGAATTTTCCACCCGGTACATCAAAATTTCCACCACCTGCCAGCCAAACTCCCTCAGGACTTGGAATAACTGTTCCGAAACCTAACTGGAATGTTACTGATACTTCCTCTCCGCAAGCATAGCAGCTATTGAAGCAATATTCAGGAAGGTCGGTATCACCGCTGACCAATAAAAGACGATTGACAAATTGACCTGACGGATCTCGTTTCGTACATTCTTCAAAACCTCCAAACTCCTCC
The DNA here is from genome assembly GCA_038203125.1 of Chitinophagales bacterium. Classification (GTDB taxonomy): domain Bacteria; phylum Bacteroidota; class Bacteroidia; order Chitinophagales; family Saprospiraceae; genus Opimibacter. Next base: position 4,693 of record JBBREG010000169.1, on the reverse strand, counting down.
TGTGCTGACCAATTATCGAGTGTGAATTTATATTCATACGCACCATTGATCACTTCGATGCTGCCTTCCCAGACACCATCAAAATCAACATCAGTCAATGGATTGGCGTCTCCCGACCAGTTGTTAAAAGATCCGCTTACATATACCTGATCAAAGTTTTCAGCATAAGAATTCATATCAACTCTGAAATTGACTAATCGAACTTCAGGAGCACCCGTACTTTTGACAACGATGTCATCAAAATAAGAGGTCACATCTGAACCAGTACCTGCAGTACCAAAATCAAAAAACAGCACAATACGTTCGTATGTCCCTGATGCTGATTCAAAAGGGGCTTCAATGGAAGGAACAGTAGGATCAAAACAAATTTCTTCCCACTCATTGATTCGTGTATTTGCAACGGTAGTGGCCCAGTTGGCCTGACCGCTTGTACCTCCCTCAAGTTTTAAAGTGAGATTCCCGATATGATCCATCCACACTTTAATACATACCTCGCTTCCTGCGTCAAGAGTTACAGGTGTTGTTGGATTTGGATTACTGAATGCTCCTGCCCAAACCTCTGCAACGCCGGGTTTAATATATTCAGTCACGTTTGCACTGGTATTGTCACCTGAAGGATCAGGATTTGCTACGATGTTGGTGAACGTTCCGTCAAGCGCACTGCCGAAATACTGAAATCCGGTACTGGTCTCAGGTGTTTCAAAATCCAGAATGGTAGTTACAGTTGGTGGAGGAGGGAGAGCAACGATATCATCAAAATAATAAAGTTGATCCGTACCGGTGCCTGCTGTCCCGAAATCGAAGAATAATACGATACGTTGGTACACATGACCGGTTGCAGCGGTATTCGGAGCCTCGATGGAAGGGATGGCCGCATCAAATGTGAGCGTTTCCCATTCATTGATTTTCGTATTGGGAACCGTGATCACCCAATTATCACCACCCGTCGTGGATTGCTCCAATTTGAGACTGAGCGATCCGATGTGGTCCATATACACATTGACAGAAATGCGATTGTTTGTGGATAGGTCGACTAAAGCCAGCGGGTTGGGGTTGGAAAAAGCCCCGGCCCAAACCTCTGCCACGGCAGGCTTGATAAAGTTGGCTACGTTGGCACTGGTATTAACACCAGTCGCATCTGGGTTAGCAACGACTTCATTAAGGCTGCCATCCAGGTTGCTTCCAAAATATTGAAATGGGGTGGAAGTCTCCTTTGTCTCGAAGTCAAGTATGGTCGTCTGGCCAAATGAGCTGACTACGACAAGTAATAAAGAAAGCATCGGGAGTAGGATTCTATTCATAAAAACAGTGTTTTTTGTGTGAAAAGGAAATTTTGTTTTTCGTTTTGCTAAAAAAGCCAACAAATATGGTTCTTTCATAGCCAATATGGCTAATTTTACATTACATTTCGACTACACACGAGTTGAATTGAGACTACAACAATACTACGACAGAGAGATAAAAAATTGAATAAAATCAAGAATTTATCACTTTTTAGTAGTACGACGGGAATAAAAAATGACCACAGTGAACTTCATTTTTTTAAGCTCTATACGTTTACGTGGCCTGATGATTCTTGCCACTTGCATGGCACCATTCTTTATGGTCGGTCAAGGGGTGAATATCGGAACACCACCTATATGGAATTTTTCGAGGAAGGTTTACGCTGCCGGTACTCAAAACTGGGATGCCACACAGGATAATAATAACCTGATGTACTGGGCCAACAATGATGGAGTTCTCAGTTTTGATGGCACTACCTGGACCAGCTATCCTGTTTCAAATCATACCATTGTAAGATCTATAGCTTTTGATGGCAAGGACCGGATCTATGCAGGCGCACAAAACGAACTTGGGTATTTTGACTCCAACACTTCCGGCCAACTCACATATACATCTCTCGTAAATCTACTTCCTTCGGGTAACCGAAATTTCGAGGACGTCTGGGATATCGTATTCAATGATGGGAAGGTATATTTCCGGACCAATAAGATGGTTTTCGAATTTGATGGCACTACATTCAGGACATTCAATTTCTATGGCCAATTGGATGCCCTGTACAATACTCCCGCCGGGCTGATTCTCCAGGAAGAATCTACCGGGCTCCTCAAATATGCGAATGGATCTTTTGAGCCCTGGTTATCGATCGGAAATCTTCAAAGCGCCATTACCGGAGTCATACCCTGGACCAGCGATACGATCCTACTGACATCTTTAAAGCATGGAATTTTTTATCTGCTGAATAATGAATGTGAAAGATGGCTGACGCCATACGATCCGATCCTCATTGAAAAAAGGATCTATAGCAGTGCACCCATTTCAAAAAACCAATTCGCTCTGGGCACCTCACTCGATGGCTTGATCGTGATGGATCATCACCGCAGGATTTATCGCCATCTGAATAAACAGGATGGCCTGCAAAACAATAATATCCTCCATACTTTTTGCGACCGTGATGGTAATGTGTGGCTGGGGCTGGATAATGGTATCGACTGTGTCGTATTGGGTTCTAGATTTACTACGATTTATCCGGACAAGGACCTCCAGGCTACAGCTTATGCAGCAGCTGTCCTCGATAACCAATTATACCTGGGCGTTTCTAATGGAGCATACATAGCACCCTGGCAGGATTATTATGATCCGGAAGTAAACTCTTATTTCAAACGCATAGAAAATGGAGAGGGACAGGTATGGGGCCTTTCAATGATTGATCATTCCCTCATGATGGGACACCATGAAGGTGCTTTTAAAATAGATGGAGGAGCCGCCCAGCGGATCTCCAATGAGCAGGGAAGCTGGGCCTACGTGCAGGTAGCAGATAATTATATGCTCGGCGGGACGTACACGGGTCTGGTGCTATACCAGAAAAAAAATGGAGTTTGGATTTTCGATGCCCGGATCAACGGGATACAGGAGTCATGCCGCATTATGGTCCGCGATGCTGACGGATCAGTTTGGATATCACATCCTTACAGAGGTTTGTATAATGTCAAATGGTCGGTAGATAAAAAATACGATCCTCAAATTAATTTTTATGATCAGGATGCTGGTTTACCATCGAATCTCAACAATTATGTTTTTCAGATTTCTGGTAAAGCCGTTTTTGGGACTGAAAAAGGCGTTTACTATTTCGATAAGGATCATGGTCGATTCCTTCCGGATGATCCATTCAATACATTGATTGGAGAAAATCACCGGGTGAAATGTATGAAAGAAGACCCATCAGGTAATATTTGGTATGTAACTGATCAGGAAGTAGGATGCTTGATGGTGGATGAATTTGGATTAAAAAAAGAGGTTTCAAAAATAGTTTTCCCTGAACTAAATGATAAGTTGGTCGGTGGTTTTGAATTAATTTATCCGATCGATTCCGAATACGTTCTTTTCGGCGCGGAGGAAGGGTTTATCCTCTACAATCATCATACAGGACAATCAAAAGACACAACATTAAAGCTGGTATTTAATGGGATCCGCATTATGCAGACCCCGGATTCACTGTTGTATGGTGGCTACGCTACTCCGGGCAATCAAAACATGAGTATCGAGCCACAAACCCTGGAAGCCAATCTCAATAACCTCAGTTTTTCATTTTCAGCGACAGAATATAAAACACCTGCACTGGTACAATATCGCACCAGACTCGAAGGACTTGAAGACGAATGGTCGCAATGGGGTTCAGAGACGCGCCGTGATCTGACCAATCTCAGCCCGGGACATTATGTATTCTCTGCGCAAGCCAGAATTCGAGATGGCATCGTAAGCAATATCCTTTCATATTCATTTTACATACGGCCACCATGGTACAAATCAAAAACAGCCATGGTGGTTTATGGCATGGGCTTCTTAAGTGTTTTTGCCGGTTTTATCCTGCGTCAACGAAAGAAGTTTGAAACAGAAAAAACCCAATTGACACAATCACATCTTGAGAAGGAAGCTCAACATATTCGTGAAGTGGAACAATCTAAAGCCGCCTTATCAGAAATCAAACATGAAAAACTGGAAGTAGAAATTAAATACAAAAACCAGGAACTGGCCACCACCACCTTGCACCTCGTGCAAAAAGCCGAAATCCTTTTGACCGTGCAGGAAGCACTTGGCCAGATCAGGCAAAAAAATACAGATGCTGCCGTCAATAAAGAGATCCAACACCTGCTCAATCTCCTCAACTTTGATGTGAAGCTTGATGAAGATTGGGAACACTTTGCACATCACTTTGATCAGGTTCATGTAGATTTTCTCAAACAATTACGTGATCATTTCCCGCAACTAAGTGCCAGCGATTTCAAACTGTGCGCTTATTTACGTATGAATTTAAGTACGAAAGAAATTGCTCCCCTGTTAAATATTTCAGTAAGAGGAGTTGAAGGAAGCAGGTATCGATTAAGAAAAAAATTAAATCTTCCGAATGATGCCAATCTGACAGAATTTATTCTGAGTCTTCCGGTATCAAAAAAATAATTCCTCACCCTTTTTTTATTACCGAAATTTACATTTAGGAAGAAGGTGAGACCTGGAAATTCACGGAAGAAATCCGGTCCAACATGTAGAGGAGTTTGTATTTACATCCCTAAATGAAAAATTCGGATCAATATCAACGCTCCCACAAACATTGCAAAGCAAATTGAAAATATAGTGTACGGATGTCGTTTATCGAATAGTAATCCGCCTATGTATAACACCAACGCAATTCCCA